>NZ_JBNHGF010000030.1:0-14925 GCF_059091005.1 Arthrobacter sp. Y3223164 | reverse complement strand
CGGCCGCCGGCCGGCGGCCGCCGGGTGACCGGCCGGCGCGACGCAACCAGACCCAAGCACGGAACACCGGATCCACGGAGGTGATCCAACCATGAACCAGGCCATCCGCAATACCTGGATCGTCGCCATCGCGATGTTCGCGCTGCTGTTTGGATCGCTCACGGTCGTGCAATTCTTCGAGGCCGAAAACCTCAACGCCAACCCGTGGAACAGCCGGACCATCTACAAAGACTTCGACAAGAACCGGGGCGCCATCCTGGTGGGCGGCGAGCCGATCGCCGAGTCGGTTCCCTCGGACGACGAGTTCGCCTACCAGCGCGTCTACAACGAGCCCGCGCTCTACGCGCCGATCACCGGTTTCTACTCGTTGGTATACGGCTCCACCCAGATGGAGTCTGCGATGAACGATCAGCTCTCCGGTTCCGGCGACGAGTTCTTCTACGAACAGATCGTGCAGATGTTCTCCGGCGGCCAGGTCGAGGGCGCCTCCGTGGAGCTGACCCTGGACGCCGAGCTGCAGCAGTTGGCCTGGGACCTGATTCCCGACGGCGTGAAGGGCTCGATCGTGGTGATGGAACCGGACACCGGCAACATCCTCGCGATGGTCTCCAAGCCCAGCTTCGATCCGAATGACCTGGCGGGGCACAACACCGAAGAGGTCACGCAGAACATGGCCGAATTGGAGAAGGTGCCGGGCCTGTCTCCGTTCACCAACCCCGCCACCGAGAGCCTGTTGGCTCCGGGCTCCGTGTTCAAGCTCGCGGTGACGGCTGCCGCCCTGGAATCCGGCCAGTACGACGCCGACAGCAAGCTCGACAATCCCCCGACGCTGCCGCTTCCGGGCACCAACGTCGAGTTGCCGAACTACGTTAACGGCGGCTGTGCGGCGCGGACCACCGTCGGCTTCTCCTTTGCCCTGGAGCAATCCTGCAACACGCCCTTCGCGCAGATCGCCATGGACCTGGGGGAAGACGCCATTGCGGAACAGGCCGCCAAGTTCGGATTCGGCGAGTCCTACCAGATCCCCACCCACGTCACCGCGAGCCAGTTCCCGACCGGCATGAGCGATGACCTGCTCGCCCAGTCGGCCATCGGCCAGTACGACGTCCGCGTGACCCCCCTGCAGGTGGCCATGATGACCGGTGCGATCGCCAACGACGGCGTCTTGATGAAGCCGAACCTCGTGCGCACCGTGCGCGCGCCCGACCTGCGCGTCATGGACAGCCCCAAACCCCAGGAACTGCAACGTTCCCTTTCCGCAGACAACGCCCGGCTGATTCAGGACTGGATGGTCAATGTGGTCAGCAGGGGCATCGGCGGCGGAGCCGCCATTCCGGGCGTCGAGGTGGCCGGCAAGACCGGTACGGCAGAACTGCTGGCCGGCGAAGCAGGAAACAACTCGTGGTTCACCGGATTCGCACCGGCGGATGACCCCCAGGCCGTCGTATCCGTCGTCTTCGAGGACGTCGATGTAACGACCGGTTCTTCACTCTCAAGTCCAAGTGCTCGGCAACTCCTAGAGGCGGTGTTAAATAAGTGAGACCTAGCTCGGGTATCACCTTAGGCGGCAGGTACCAGCTCACTGAACGTATCGCCATCGGCGGCATGGGTGAGGTCTGGAAGGCGCAGGACCAGGTCCTGGGCCGCATCGTCGCCATCAAGGTCCTCAAAGAGGAGTACACGGGCGACCCGGGCTTCCTCAACCGCTTCCGCGCAGAGGCCCGGCACACCGCGCTGCTGAACCACACCGGTATTGCCAATGTCTTTGATTACGGCGAAGAGGCCGGATCCGCCTACCTCGTGATGGAACTCGTGCCCGGGCATCCGCTCTCGGCGATCATCGAGCGCGAGCGCGTGCTCTCGCCCGACCGGACGCTGTCCATCATCACCCAGACGGCCAAGGCGCTGGCCGTCGCCCATGCCCAGGGCCTGGTGCATCGCGACGTCAAGCCCGGAAACCTGCTGATCACGCCGGAGGGCCGGGTCAAGATCACCGACTTCGGCATTGCGCGGCTGGCCGATCAGGTTCCGCTGACCGCGACCGGGCAGGTCATGGGCACCGCCCAGTATCTGGCGCCCGAGCAGGCGACGGGACAGACTGCTACCGGACAAAGCGACATCTATTCGCTCGGCGTCATCGGCTACGAGTGCCTCTCCGGTTCCCGGCCGTTCTCCGGTGAATCGCAGATAGCCATTGCCCTGGCCCAGGTCAACGACACTCCCCCGCCACTGCCCGAATCCCTGCCCCGGCCGGTCCGCGCTCTGCTGATGTCCATGCTGGCCAAGGACCCGGCCGACCGGCCGGCCAACGCGGAAAAGCTCGCCGAGGCGGCCGACGCCATCCGTGCCGGCAATATCCGTGCCGCCGAGGCAGCTGTCCCGGGAATGTTGCTGTTCGGTGGGGACGACAGCACCGGTTTGATGACTGCTCCGGTGCCCGCCCCCGGAACCGCTCCGACGCGCGCCGTCAGCGCCGGGACCTCCCAGCTGCCCGCCGTCGGCGGTGCAGCAGCAGCAGCGGGCCTCGGCGCCGAACGGGACTGGACCGATCAGGATCTGGACAGCGATGAGCCTGAAGAAACACCGCGCCGCCAGCAGAAGAAACGCAGTCCCTGGACCTGGCCGCTGGTCGGTTTGATCCTGTTGATTCTGTTCGCCGTGGCCGGCGCGATCCTGCTGCCCATGCTGACCCCCACCGGCGTTGCGGAGTCCTCGTCGTCGGCATCGAGCTCGACGACACGGGCGGCGCCGAAGACCACCTCCGCAACGCCAACGGAAGAAGAGACCGAGGAACCGCGCGAAACGGCAACGCCGGAGACGAACCAGCTGGCGGCGAATGCGTTCCTGGGCCGACCCTTCAGCGAGGTCCGGGCCGAGCTCGAAAACATGGGCTACCAGGTGGTTCCCAACCCGGTGGAGAGCGGCGAAGCCGAGAATACCGTCATCGACATCGCGCCGACCGGCGCCGTCGTCGTTGGCGAAGCAATCACCGTCACCTACTCCACCGGCCCCGGAACCGTCACCATTCCCAACGGTCTGGCCGGGCAGTCCGAGCAGCGGGTTCGCGAGGCCCTGATCGGACTGAACCTGGTACCGCAGAAGTCGGGCGAGCAGCCGAGCGATGAAGAGCCTGGCACCGTGCTCAGCCTGTCTCCCGACGGCGGTGACGTTCCGGTCGGGTCGACCGTCAGCTACGTTGTCTCCAGTGGGCCGGAAGAAGAAGAAGAAACTCCGGCCCCGACAGAGACGGGCTCGCCGGATGCCAAGGGCCTGCCGACCTCCGCTCCCGACACGCGCGGCGGTAAGCCGTGACCGAATCCTGGTCGGCCTGATGGAAGGACGACAACCAGTGGACTCGCCGCACATCCTGGCTGGCCGCTACGAGGTGGGGGAACTCATCGGACGCGGCGGGATGGCCGATGTGCTGCTGGGCCGTGACATCCGCCTGGGCCGCTCGGTGGCGGTCAAGCAGCTGCGGACCGACCTGGCCCGCGACCCGATGCTCCAGTCCCGGTTTCGGCGCGAAGCCCAGGCGGTGGCCGGGCTGAACCACCCGGCAATCGTTGCCGTGTACGACACGGGGGACATGGATCTTCCCGGCGCGGCGGAGCACGACGTCAAGGTCCCGTTCATCGTGATGGAGTACGTCCGGGGCCGGACGCTGCGTGAATTCATCAAGGGCCGCGAGCTGGGCATCGAGGACTCGGTCCGCTATGCCCTCGGCGTCCTGGCCGCGCTCGAATACAGCCACCGCTCGGGCATTGTGCACCGCGACATCAAGCCGGCCAACGTCATGGTCACGCCCGAGGGCAACGTGAAGGTGATGGACTTCGGCATCGCGCGTGCGCTGGCCGATTCGGCCGCCACGATGACGCAGACCCAGGCGGTTCTGGGGACCGCACAGTACCTTTCCCCGGAGCAGGCCCGGGGTGAAGCCGTGGACGCGCGCAGCGACTTGTACTCGGCCGCCTGCCTGCTCTACGAAATGCTTGCCGGTCGTCCGCCCTTCATCGGTGACAGCCCGGTGTCCGTGGCCTACCAGCACGTCCGCGAACTCCCCGAACCGGCGAGCCGCTTCAACCCGGACGTTACGCCTGCCTTGGATTCCGTACTGGAACATGCGCTGCAAAAAGACAAGGCGGACCGGTTCCAGACGGCCGCTGCCTTCGCGGACGCGCTGCGTGCGGCGCTGGGCGGGACGCCGCACCAGGCGGCCGGGCCGGCGACGGAAGCGTTTCCCGCACTGGCTCCCGCCACCGAACTAATCACCCAGCCGGCCCACGCCGTGGCCGGGGAAACTCCTGACCTGTCCCACACCGCCTACTCGCCTGATGACGACGCCGGGCCGGAAACGGCCTCCTACGACCGCGGGCAGCTTCCCACCGCCTTGGCCGTGGGCAGTGAAGACGACATCGAACCCGAGCGCCGGGCCAAGCGCCGGGCATGGATCGTCACGCTGATCATTGCCTTGCTGCTGGTCCTGGTGGGCGGAGGCTACTACGTCTACAACATGCTGGTGCAGAACGCCGTCCCGGATACGGTTGCCGTTCCGGCTGTGGCGGGGATGGACCAGAACGCCGCCACCAACGCCATCTGGGCAGCGGATCTCAAGCCACGGGTTGAACAGGAGTTCAGCGACGACGTCGAGGCGGGCATGGCAACCCGAACCGATCCGGACGTCGGAGAACAGCTGGAACCGGGCAGCCAGGTCGTGGTCTACATCTCCGAGGGTAGCGAATTTGCTACCATTCCCAAGGACCTGGCCGGCCGCACCGAGGCGGAGGTCCGGGACAAGCTCCGGAATCTGGGCCTGGAACCGGGGGAAAACGTCCCGGCGAACAGTGCCTCCATGCCGCGCGGGAATGTGGTGACCACCAAGCCCGCCCCCGGCGAGAAGGTCAAGACCGGTTCCACGGTGGACCTGGTCATCTCGAACGGCATGGTGCGCGTTCCGGCCCTGATGAACAAAACTGTTGAAGAAGCCGGCACGATGCTGGAAGACGCGGCCGTTGCCCTGCCCTACCGGGTACAAGAGGTCGACAACGAGGTGGTCGCACCCGGCACCGTCGTCGGCCAGAGCGTTAAAGCGGGAACGGACGTCGAACAGGGGACTGAGATAGTCCTGACCGTTGCGGTTGCACCGCCGCCCCCCGAGCCCTCCGAAACGCCTGCGCCCGACCCGGATGAGGGCTCCGACAGAGGCAACAACTCCGGCAACGGGAACGGCCGCGGCAACGGGAACGGCCGGGGCAACGGGAACAGCGACGACTGACAGCATCCGTGGCAGCCTGGTCCCCGCGACCGGTCGCGCAGTCCCGCCCCGGAGCGGTTCAGTGGGTAATGAGCGGGCTGAGCGTGGCGGCGCGTTCGGCCGTTCCCTCCGCGCCGAGCGACTCCAGCCAGTTACCGAGCATCAGGTAGCCGCCTTCGGTCAGCACCGATTCGGGATGGAACTGCACGCCCCACAGCGGCGCGCTCCGATGGGCCAGCCCCATCACGACTCCGCTGTCGGTCTCCGCGGTGATTTCGAGTTCGGCAGGGATGGTGCTGCGCACGGCCGCCAGCGAGTGGTAGCGGGTGGCCGTGAACGGGTTCGGAACGCCCAGGAAGGCGTTCTGGTCGCCGTGGGTCACGTGCGAGGTCTTCCCGTGCATCAATTCGGGGGCATGGGTGACGGTGGCGCCATAGGCCTCGGCCAACGCCTGGTGGCCCAGGCACACGCCGAACATCGGCTTTGCTTCCCGGCCGCACCAACGGATCAGCTCGACGCAGATGCCCGCCTCGGCAGGCGTTCCCGGGCCGGGGGAGACCAAGACCCCGTCGCGGACTCCGGCCAGTTCAACCGCTTCCTCGAGGGTGACGTCATCGTTGCGCACCACAGTCGTTTCCGCGCCGAGTTCCTGAAGGTAGCCGACCAGGGTGTAGACGAAGCTGTCATAGTTGTCGATGACGAGGATGCGCGGAGTCTTGCTCATGTGACAGTCGTGCCAATCGTGGAGTTGTTCCGGGACGGGGGACTGCGGGAGCCGGCCGGCACTCCGTCGGGGGAACGGGAGCCAAGGCGGCAACAGCAGCACTCACACTATGATCGGTCCCCCGCGGTGATCCCGGCAAATGCGCGGCGGCGAACGTCACATACATTGGCTAGACTAAACAGCTAGACGGTCGGCGGCGGCGGCGGACTCGCGTGAAGATCGCGGCCCCGGCCTGCCAGTGCCAACCACCCCTTGATGCCCCGGAGGATCTGTGCCCGAGTCGAAGCGCCGCAAGAGGACCGAACGGCGTCCCGAGGAATTGACCGCCAAAGGCAATAAGCCCAACCCCGTGTGGTTCAAACCGGTCATGTTCGGCCTCATGATCATCGGCCTGCTGTGGATCATCGTTTTCTACATCACGCAGGGAGCGTGGCCGCTGCCGGCAGCAGGGTCCTGGAACATCATGATCGGGTTCGGCATCGCCATCGCGGGCTTCCTGATGACGACCAGGTGGCGCTCGTAGGCAGTCATGCTGGTTGATAACGGCATCTACGTCGACGGCGTCCGTGCCGCCACGCCCGAAACCCTGGAGCAGACGTTCAGCGAGCTGCACCGGTACTCGGGCATGGCGTGGATAGGGCTCTACCGGCCGAGCGAGCCGGAGCTGGCCGCCGTGGCAGCGGAGTTCGATCTTCACCACCTGGCCGTGGAGGACGCCTTGCGCGGCCATCAGCGGGCCAAGCTGGAACAGTACGGCCGCACGCTGTTCACCGTCCTCCGGCCCGCGCGCTACATCGACGAAACGGAGAAGGTGGAGTTCGGCGAACTGCACGTCTTCATGGGGCGGGACTTCCTGATCACCGTCAGGCACGCGGAGTCGCCGGATCTGGCCCACGTGCGGCAGCGTATGGAGTCCGTGCCCGACCTGCTGGCGACGGGACCGCAGGCGGCGCTCTACGCGGTCCTGGACCAGGTCGTCGACGAGTACGAACCCGTGGTGCTCGGCCTGGAGAACGACATCGACGAGATCGAAGACCAGCTCTTCGGCGGCGATCCCGACGTTTCCCGACGGATCTACGAGCTGCTGCGCGAAGTCATCGAGTTCCAGCGTGCCCTGCACCCGCTGGAGGGGATGATCGCCGTCCTCGAACGAGGCACCAAAAACCCTGACCTGGACCTTGAGGTGGCCCGCGGCCTGCGCGACGTCGAGGACCATGTCATCCGGCTGAACGAGCGCGTCGACGCCTTCCGTGCCGTCCTGCAGAACGCCCTGAGCCTCAGCTCCACCCTGCAGGCCCAGAAACTCACCGAAACCAGTGTTGCCCAGAACGAACAGGTCAAGCGCATCTCGTCATGGGCGGCCATACTCTTCGCCCCGACTTTGGTGGCCGCCGTCTACGGGATGAACTTCACGGTGATGCCGGAACTGGACTGGGCGTTCGGCTACCCGATGTCGCTGGTTCTGATGTTCCTGACGGCCCTCGGGCTTTACTGGTTCTTCAGGCGCAACCGATGGCTCTAAAGCCCGCCTGACCGGGCAGGTGCGCCGGAAGCCCGCTCCCGGGATACGGGGACGGGCCCCGGCAGGGCGGCTGCCAGGGTAGGCTCAGCCGGCGTCTGCGGCGGCCATCACGGCAGCGGTAACGGCCGGGGCCACCCGGGGGTCCAGCGGGCTGGGGATGATGTAATCGGCCGCGAGGTCTTCCCCAACGATTCCCGCGATTGCCTCGGCCGCGGCAACCTTCATGGCCGGGGTGATGCGGCGGGCACCCGCGTCCAGTGCGCCGCGGAAGATGCCCGGGAAAGCCAGGACGTTGTTGATCTGGTTGGGGAAATCGCTGCGGCCGGTGGCCACAACCTTCGCGAACTTCGCGGCGGTCTCCGGGTGTACTTCCGGATCCGGGTTGGACAGCGCGAAGATGATGGCGTCGTCGGACATCTTCTCCAGGGTCTCTTCCGGGATCGTGCCGGAGGAGACCCCGATCAGCACGTCTGCCCCGTCGAGCGCCTGCGCGCTGCCGCCGGTGACTCCGCGCGGGTTTGTGCGGGCAGCATAGGAGGCCTTGACCTCGGTCAAATCGCCGCGGTCGCCGTGGATGATGCCGCGCGAATCCAGCAGGATCACGTCGGCAACGCCGGCGGCCAGGAGGATTTCGGCGACGGCGATGCCCGCCGCACCCGCGCCCGAAATAACCACCTTGAGCGACGCCAGCTCGCGGTTGACCACCTGGGCGGCATTGGTCAGCGCCGCAAGGGCTACCACGGCGGTGCCGTGCTGGTCGTCGTGCATGACCGGCATGTCCAGGGCCTCAATGAGGCGGGCTTCGAGCTCGAAGCAGCGTGGCGCCGAAATGTCTTCAAGGTTGACGGCGCCGAAGCTCGACCGCAGCCGCACCAGGGTCTCAATGATCTCGTCAACGTCGGTGGTCTCGAGTACCAGCGGGATGGAGTCCAGTCCGGCAAACTGCTTGAAGAGGGCAGCCTTCCCCTCCATCACCGGCAGTGACGCAGCCGCCCCGATGTTGCCCAACCCCAGCACCGCGGTGCCGTCGGAGACCACTGCCACCAGCCGGGAGGCCCACGTGTACTTCCCGGCCATTTCCGGGTCGGCGTTGATGGCGCGGCTGACTTGGGCCACACCCGGCGTGTAGGCGATGGAGAGATCGCGCTTGGTGTCCAACGGTGCGGTGAGGCCAATCTGCAGCTTGCCGCCCTCATGGGCGCTGAAGATCTCCTCGCGGGTGAGGTCGATTCGTGTGGAGTTGCCGGTTTCGGTAGTCACGTAGATTCCTTCTGTTGTTCCTTCCCTTCACGGGAGGGAGCTTGGATGGCCCGGCCTGCGACAGGCCGGTAGGAAGCAGATCCTCCGAGAGGCCGCAGCCGGCCGTTCACAAGGCATGGGGCGCGGCGCATTCGATCCGACTATCGCCTGGGTCCGGGACGGCCGCGTGGGCCCCGTGGCTGGTCGAGCGAGGGGACCGGATTTCAAGGCTACCTGAAGGCCGGTTTGCAGGGTCTGCATATGTCTTCGGCCGGACGAATGTTTCGCCTTTTCCACTGTAGTGCTCGGCTAATTGCAGGGGCTGCAGGCTTAGTTGTCCACGTTTTCACAGTTGTAGACCGAACTTATCCACAGACGTGCATAACTTTGGGGATTACTTCCGTCCACCTCTTCTGTCCCCTGCCATCACGTTATCCACAGCTGTGGAATTACATGTGTGTAACTTATCCTCACTGTGCATAACTCCTGTGGATAACATCCTTTCACCTCAGGGAGCGCGGCGGAACTTTCCACAGCCAGCCCACAGGATGGGGAAAGCAGGTTGGGGAAAACGCGCAGTTGCACGGCACGCGCGCCGGAGGGAGTGAGAGGGGCCCGTCGGGCACAGCGTGCGCCTACAGCCAGCCCCCGGGCGGGACTGCCCGGAGATTGTCGGTCCGGCAAACGGGACCACACAGGAAAGGCGGGCAGGAACCGCGTCCTCCAGGACACTTTTCCTGCCCGCCTTGGCGGAAGCCGGCCGGGGTTACGTCATCGCCGTCAGGGCAGTGACCGCCACCAGCACCAGGAGTATGGCAGCCAGCCCGGTGAACTGGACAACGCTTCGATTCTTTCCCTTCGGCGCGTAGGCCAGCACCACAGCGGACAAGGCACCAACCAGCAGTCCGCCCAAGTGCGCCTGCCAGGCAATGCCGGAGACCACGAATCCGAGCACCGCGTTGATGCCGATCAGCACCAACAGCGATCTGACCTCGCCGCCGCGTTGCCGCTGCACGATGAACAGTGCGCCGAAGAGGCCGAAAATGGCCCCCGAGGCGCCGACCACGGGAATGTTGGGAGCGGAGAGCAGGAGTACGCCGACCGAGCCGCCGAAGCCGGAAAGCAGGTACAGCGCAAGGAACCTCAGCCGCCCCAACAGGGGCTCCAGGTGCCGGCCCAGGATCCACAAGGCGTAGAGGTTGAAGGCAATGTGCAGGAGGAAATTCGGCGAATGCAGAAAAGCCGAGGTGATCATCCGCCACGGTTCCGGCGCGTAGAACGGATTTGGAAGGGTGTAGACCGGCGCGTACAGGAACCTTTCGGTGAAGCCGGGAACGACCCACTGCAGCAGATAGGCAAGGGCGCAGATGCCGATCAGTGTCAGCGTGACCACGGGACGGCCGACCGCGGCCACCCCGCCATAGACGGTACGGACAGTCGGCATGCTGCGCGCCGCTTCGTTGACGCAGTCGACGCACTGAACGCCAACCGACGCCGTGCGCTGGCATTCCGGACAGGCCGGGCGTCCGCAACGCTGGCAGCGCACGTAGGAGACGCGGTCCGGATGCCGCGGGCAGACGGGGACATCGGTCTGCGGCGGTTCGGCCGGCATTCCGTAGGACATGGAGGCGCTCCTGCTGGGAAAAGGTCCCCGCCCGGGTTCCGGGCGGGGACATTAGGCAACTTAGAGCTGCTCGACCGTGATGTTCTTGATGACCACGTCTTCCAGCGGCTTGTCCCGCTGGTCGGTAGCCACCGCGTTGAGGGAATCGACGACGGCGCGCGAAGCTTCGTCCGTGACGTCGCCGAAGATCGTGTGCTTGCCCTGCAGCCAGGTGGTGGGAACGGTAGTGATGAAGAACTGCGAGCCGTTGGTGCCGCGGCCCCCCTGGATGCCGGCGTTGGCCATGGCCAGCTTGTAGGGCTCGTTAAAGTTCAGGTCGGGGTTGATTTCGTCGTCGAACTGGTAGCCCGGGCCGCCGATGCCCTGGCCCAGCGGATCGCCGCCCTGGAGCATGAAGTCCTTAATGATGCGGTGGAAGATGACGCCGTCGTAGAGCGGAGCGTTCGTCTCTTCGCCGGTCTGCGGGTGCTTCCAGGTGATCTCGCCGGTGGCCAGCCCGATGAAATTCTTCACGGTTTTCGGGGCGTGGTTGCCGAACAGGTTCACCACGATGTCGCCGTGGTTGGTGTGGATAGTGGCCTTAGCTGTAGCAATAGCAGTCATGGCACCATTCTTCCACGGCGATTCCCCTGGGTTCCCGCCGGCGGCCGGTTCCGCGATGAGTGAAAATCCCGCGCGTTTCATCGCCGGCATAGCCGTCTGCAAGTGCAGGAAGTAGGCTGATGAACGACCGTCACCATTTCCGGGAGGTAGTAGTGAAGAAGACCAAACGAATAGCTCACGACGCAGAAGGCAATGTTTTTGTCCTCGTGGGAACAGCCAAGGACTGGGCCTCTCCCAAGATGGCAGCCGCGCGGAACTGGGCCGTCCCGCGGATCGAAAAGAGCATTGAGACCGCTTCACCGCGCATCCAGGGGGGGCTGCAGAAGGCCGCCAAGGATCTTTCCCACTCCGTAGTAACTGTGACGCCGAGGATCCAGGAGGGATTGGACAGCCTGGCCCCGAAGATTTCCCACGTTGTGGATGAGGCTGCTCCGCGCATCCAGGAGACCTTGGACCGGGCGGCCCCCGCCATCACACATGCCCGGGACAAAGTAGTCGACGAGTACATCCCGACCGTCTCAGCACGGCTCGCCGCTACCGCAGACCAGGTCGCGAAGACGCTGGACAAGACCGCGCTGCCCGTTTCGGTGCAGGCCGCCGTCGTCAAGGCGGGCGGATCCAAGCGCGCCCTCAAGAAAGCCCAAAAGGCAGCCGCCGGGCATGCCAGGAAGGCTGCCAAGGAGCTGAAAAACCAGCAGAAGTCCGGGGGCGGCAAGGGTTGGCTGATCGTGGGCATCCTCGCGGCCGCGGCAACGGCGGGAGTGGCCGCATGGCGGGCTGCCCGGCCGGTCGAAGATCCGTGGAAGACGCCGGTCCAGCCGACGAGTGCGACTCCGGCACCGGGTCAGGTTTCCACCACCACCAGTCCGTCGAGCTCGAGCTCCGCCTCGACTTCCACAACTTCCACCTCGACAGGTACCGCCGGGGCTGCCGAAACCGCAACAGCCAAACACGCTGCAGCCCCGGCCACCTCGGATGCCGCAGCGGGTACCTCTGTCTCCGATAAGGGTTCCGAGGCCGCGGCAGCCACGGCCAAGACGACCGGCAACGGCCCCACCCGCTCCGCGCGGGCGGCCGGCCAGAAGGCTGCGGAAGCTGCCGACGCTGCCGCCGAGAAGGACACCAAGAAGTAGTTTCCTTCAGCACACGCCGTAATGGGAGCTCCCCGAAGGGGAGCTCCCATTGTTCTCTCCCGTCCCATCCCCTTCACGACCCGCTTCCCGGACTCCCGGCAAGCCTGCTGGTAGATTTCATGCCGTGAGAAGTGCTGCGCCCAGCGTGTCGATCGTCATCCCGGCCTTCAATGAAGAGTCGGTTATCCGCCAATGCGTCTACGCCGCGGTGTGCCAGTCCGTGGCACCCTGGGAAATCATCGTCGTGGACAACAAATCGACCGACGGGACAGCCGACCTGGTCCGGGCCATGCAGGCCGAATACCCCGATGTTCCCCTGATCCTGCTCGAGCAGGATGCGGAGCAAGGCCTGATCCCCACGCGCAACTTCGGCCTGGACCATGCCACCGGAGAAGTCCTGGGCAGGATCGACGCTGATTCCGTCCTGGAGCCCGACTGGGTTGAGCGCGTGCAAGCGGCTTTCGCCGACCCGGAAGTGATGGCGTGCACCGGTCCGGTGCTGTACTACGACATGCCGCTGCGGCGCTTCGGCCTCCAGGCCGACGACCGCCTGCGCCGCTTCGTCCTGAAACTGGCCAAGAAGCAGTACCACTTCCTCTTCGGATCCAACATGGCCATCCGCCGCGGAGCCTGGGACATTATCCGCAACGAGGTTTGCCGTGATGAGGCGGACGAGATGCACGAGGACATCGATATCTCCGTTCATCTGGCCGACCACGCGCTCAGGATCCAATACGTGCCGGAAATGATCAGCGGCATGTCGGCCCGGAGGCTGGAAGATTCGCCCAAGGACTACCGGTACTACGTCACGCGCTTCGAGCGCACCTACAACGTCCACAAGATCGACCGCCGCATGGCGCGGGTGCCGATGCTGATCTTCATGAGCGTCTACTACCCCGCAAAGCTGCTGCGCCGGGTCCACCAGGCCCGCACGCAGGTCCGCGTGACGCGCGGCGGGCTGTAGCCGTTAGTCCCTCCCGGGTCCGCTGGCTTCCGGCACCGGGTTGCGTCCCTGCACCTTCGACCTGTTCTGGGAAAGCACGACGGCGGCCAGGCCCGCCAGGATCAGTGCCAGGCCCGCGTAGGTGCCCCACGGAAGGGTCTCGCCGAGGAACAGGGCCGCCAGGGCGGCGGCTCCGGGGATTTCCAGCAGGATGATCATTGAAACCACCAGCGGACTCAGGACAGCCAGCAGGTGGTTCAGCACCGAGTGGCCCAGCAACTGGGCCACCACGGTCACGGCCAGGATCCCGGCCCAGGCTTGGGGCGGGAACCCGGCGAGCGGCTGTCCGAAAGCCAACGCCATAGCCAGCAGGATGAGTGCGCACAATCCGTAACAGATGGTGGTGTACGGTCCCGTGGACAGCCGGCGCCGTACCCGGCCGCCGGCCATCGTATACACCCCGGCCATGGCCCCGCCGACCAGGCCGAGCAGGTCGCCCAGCAGTGCCTCTCTGGAGAGCCGCAGGTCGAACCCGGAGATCACCAGTACGCCGGCGAACGCGAGCCCGACACCGCACAAGATCAGCCGGGACGCCTTGATGCCGCGCAGCCGGTTGAACAGGACGATCCAGGCCGACTGCAGGCAGACCAAAGCAGTCGCCGCCGCCACCGAGGTCAGCTGCAACGCGGTGATGAAACAGGCAAAGTGGAGCGCCAATGCGACGGCCGCCACCGCGCTGAAGCCGATGTCCGACGTCGTCAGCTTCCGGAACTCCTGGCGCCGGCCGATCGCCGCGGGTACTCCCATCACGACGGCGCCGATGATGTTCCGCCAGAATGCGATGGCCAGGGCGGGGGCGGCAGTGGCAGCCATGATGGGACCGGACGCGGAGATGCCGAGCACAGCCAGTGTGGCCAGGAAAATGATCACACCTTCAGCCTAGGGGTGAACCCTGCCAACCCCATCCCGCCGCGGCCGCGGGGGGCGAACGCAGCGGGGGAGCAGCAGTGGGGCGCGAACGCAGCGAGGCCCCGATCCGTAGATCGGGGCCTCGCGTTTCCGGTGGAGGCAAGGGGACTCGAACCCCTAACCCCCTGCTTGCAAAGCAGGTGCGCTACCAATTGCGCCATGCCCCCGGAGGGTCCGGCCGGTCGAACCGGCCGATGCTTTGAGTCACTCGACCTTGTCGGTCGCGCGGCTCCAAGCGGATTTCTCCGCTTCGGATTCCTGCCACTTCTTGTACACGAAGACACCCGCGGCCGCGGCTGCCATCAGCAGCAACTTCTTCACGGTGTCCTCCCGACATCGGTGGGATCAGTCATCCGTGGGCGTACCAGGACTTGAACCTGGGACCTCTTCGTTATCAGCGAAGCGCTCTAACCGCCTGAGCTATACGCCCCCTGCCCTTGCGGGCCGAGATACGACTTTACAGTACGCCGGGCCGGAACTTCAAATCCGCTCAGTCGTCCGTCAGCGTGACCCCGATGCCGCCGACCAGCGTCGCCGAGATGTTGTAAAGCACCGCGGACAGCATGGCCAGTGCGGTCAGCAGGACCACGTTCACGACGGCGATGATGGTGGCGAAGGACGCTACCTGTCCCAGCGAGGCGTAGGACCGCAGGTCGAATCCGCCGCCCTCGGTACCCGCGACTTCCGTCAGCAGCCCGTTGACCCGGTCAAAGATGCCCGTGATGTCCAGCGTCGTCCACAGGACGATGGAGGCCACCACGGTGACGATGCCGAGGGCGACGGAGAGCAGGAAGGCCATCTTCAGCACCGACCACGGGTCGACCTTGCTGACCAGCAGGCGGGCACGGCGGACCTTGGCCTTCGGAGCCGGGCGCACGAGTCCTGGACGGGCGGGCTGGCCGGCCGGGCGCTGGGCG
>NZ_JBNHGF010000029.1:0-15211 GCF_059091005.1 Arthrobacter sp. Y3223164 | reverse complement strand
CCGAGGATGGCCAACACGCCCCAGGCCGCCAGTGCCCACCGCCAGCCGACGAGCGCGGCGAGCGGTGCGGTGCCCAGCAAGGTCGCCATGGAGCCGACGTTCATCGTGGCCGAGTAGACGCCGGTGGCAGCGGAAACGCGGTTCCAGGGCACGTCGCGGCGAATCAGCACCGGAACCACGATGTTGCCGAGCGTGAGCGCCGCGCCGATGATTACCGTCCCTGTCAGCACCACCGGTACCGGGCCGAGGGATCGGATTACGGTTCCGGCCAGGACACCGGCCAGGCACAGCACCACCGTAGCTTCCGGGCCCCAGCGCCGGATCGTCTGTGTCGCTAGGGGAGTGGCTAGCGCGAAGAGCAGCACCGGCAGTCCCGTGAGCAGGCCCGCGCCCGCGGCCGACAGCCCGGTGTCGGCGCGGATGTCCCCGACGACGGCGGTGGGCGCGATGATCGGTGCACGCAGGCTTAAAGCCAGGATGGCGATGCCCAGAAGCACCCACGGCAATGCCGGCCGGGAGGCGAATGCGCGGACCGTGGCTGGCTCCTTCGGGTTGTGTGGGCGGCAACGGAGAATCCCCAGTCACCCTAGCCGAAGTGATCGGTGCCGGTTCTTACTGCCGCTGGTCGTTACGGTGCAAGGCGCCGTCGTGCGGGCGCAGAATTCTCCCACGGAAGTGGTACACGAAACCGACGGACTGGCATGGCAGTATTCAGGCATGATCACACTGGACGCAGAAAAGCTTCTCGCATACATGGATTCAAACGGAATTGCCGGATCCACAAAAATTACCCGTGGTTGGTCCCATATGGGGGCGATTGTGGTTGACGCTGTTCTCCAGCGACGGCAGAAGTACAAGAGCACAGTTCTACCGCGCGTGCAGGCCCTTATTGCTGCGTGGCCCGATGCGGAGACGACTTCCGGCTTCCGCCGACACCTGGATCAGGGCGGGCTCTCGGGTGTAATTCGGTGGAGGGGGCAGGAACGTCTGACCCAGATTGAAGAAATCGTCAAGGTTCTTGAAAGCGACGGATTCCGAATCGACACGGTTGAAGATCTTCGTGCTCAGCTCTCGGATGCTCCTCAACGTCAGGTACTTCGCGCAGCCCTGCGTGAAGTCGATCATGTGGGCCCGAAAACGGTGGACTACTTGGACATTCTCGCGGGGATCGATTCAGGGACAGCAATAGATGTACGCATTCGTCGCCACATGCGGTCGGCTGGCATTTCGAATCTGCAGTATGACCACGTGCAGGCAGTCATTCGTTCTGCTGCTGATATGAGGCAATGGCGTCACGGTGATGTCGACGCTGCACTGTGGAACGCCTGACCCGATCACGGGAAGGATACTGAGCTCCAGTTCGGATGACTGCTAAATCCGCGCGAAATCAGGACGGCTTTCGAATTTGCTCAGATGGCGTTGCATCCAGCATCGCGGGGGCACCAAGGTCCCCCGATGACGATGAACGATAAATTCAAGACAAAGCACTTTGCGGTGCCAGTAGCCTCGGGTCGGAACTGGAGAAGCGAAGCGTCAACGGTGGTAAAGTCGGGAGAAGTATGCTTTCCGTCCGCACCCGCTGCGCGGAAGGCCGTCGAAGCGCCTCGGGCGCATCGGCCACCCAAGACTTCAGTGCCGGCAACTCCGGCTTCGGGCGTTGATGCCCGGCAACACACCGCACCATAGATCGGAATCCATGAACACCAAGCCGTTGCAAACTCCTCCGAAACTCGCCAAAGACGCCTTGCGCATAGTCCCCTTGGGCGGACTGGGCGAAATCGGCCGGAACATGACGGTGTTCGAGTTCGGCGGCAAGCTGCTGATCGTGGACTGCGGCGTCTTGTTCCCCGAGGAGCAGCACCCGGGCGTGGACCTGATCCTGCCCGACTTCTCCTACATCCGCGAACGCCTCAACGACGTCGTCGGCATTGTCCTCACCCACGGGCACGAGGATCACATTGGCGGCGTGCCGTACCTGCTGAAGGAACGCGCCGACATCCCCGTGATCTCCGCGAAGCTGACGCTGGCCTTCGTGAAGACCAAGCTGCAGGAACACCGCCTGAACGCCAAGATGGTGCAGGTCAAGGAGGGCGACCGGAAGAAGTTCGGTCCGTTCGACCTGGAATTCCTGGCCGTCAACCACTCCATTCCGGACGGACTGGCCGTGGCCATCCGGACCGGGGCCGGGCTGGTGCTGGCAACCGGCGACTTCAAGATGGACCAGTTCCCGCTGGACCGCCGGATCACCGACCTGGCCGGGTTCGCGCGGCTGGGCGACGAGGGCGTGGACCTGTTCCTGCCGGATTCCACCAACGCCGAAGTCCCCGGTTTCCTCGCTGCCGAGGCCGATCTGGTGCCGGCAATCGATACGGTCATGCGCACCGCCCCGCGCCGCGTGATTGTCTCCAGTTTCGCCAGCCACGTGCACCGCATCCAGCAGGTCATCGACGTGGCACACAAGTACGGCCGCAAGGTCGCCTTCGTGGGCCGGTCCATGGTGCGCAACATGACGACGGCGCGCGAGCTCGGCTACCTGAACATCCCGCGCGGGGTGCTCGTGGACTTCAAGGAACTGGAGAAGCTGCCGCCCACCAAGGCCGTGCTGATCTGCACCGGCTCCCAGGGCGAGCCGATGGCGGCGCTGGCCCGCATGGCCGGCGGCGACCACATGATCGACCTGACCGAGGGCGACACCGTGCTGCTGGCCTCCTCGCTGGTTCCGGGCAACGAATCCTCCATCTACCGGCTGATCAACGACCTGACCAAGCGCGGCGCCAACGTGGTGCACAAGGGCAACGCGAAGGTGCACGTCTCCGGCCACGCCTCGGCCGGCGAGCTGGTGTACTGCTACAACCTGGTCCGCCCGAAGAACGTGCTGCCCGTCCACGGCGAGCACCGCCATCTGAAGGCCAATGCCGAACTGGCCGTTCGCACGGGCGTGGACCCGAAGCGCGCGCTGATCGTGGAAGACGGCACCACCATCGACCTGAAGGACGGCGTGGCCCGGGTTTCCGGCCAGATCGCCGCGGACTACGTCTATGTGGAGAACATGGTGGCCGGCGCGGCCACCGAAGCCTCCCTGCAGGACCGGCTCCGGCTGGCCGAAGACGGCGCAGTCACCGCGCTGCTGATCGTCAACCCGGACACCGGGCGGCTGGAGGAAGACCCGGAGTTCTTCCCGGTCGGCTTCGCCCCGGCGGTCGAGCAGTTGGAGAAGGCCACCGGCATCGTGGAGAAGACGCTGATGCAAATGCGCGGCGACAAGACCGGCCCGGACGCCGAGAAGGCGATCGCGCAGGCCCTGATCCGCTGGTCCGACCGGGCGCTGCGGCGCAAGCCCGTGGTCACGGTCATCATCGTGGAGGCCTAGCCGGCCCGTGCGCCACAGCGAAGAAAGTTGGGAGGGACGGACGGGCACGAGCTCGTCCGTCCCTCCCCCTTTAAGAGCCCTCCCACCTCAGGTTCACGGGCGGAGAATCGGCGCGATCCGGCAGCCCGTGGAGGAATTCCTGGTCACCGGCGCTCCTTCTGCGTTGAAGCAGCCGTTGGCCGCCGGCTTTCGCGGGCGGCGAGCCTGCCCGAAAGGGGCCCCAGCACGATGAGCGAGGCCCAGGTGAGCTTTCCCGCCGTCCCGCCGGCGGCGAAGGCCACCGGAATCGACAAAGCGAAGACCAGCGGCGGGACGAGGGAATCGAGCACGAACGCCCGATGCTGCCTGCGGTTCATCGGCTCGATCTCGAGGCGGTTCCTGCGGGCGATCTCGAAGATGGCCAGCTGTGCCAAGGCAGCGAGGGCAAGGTTGGCAGCGTACAGCACGGTCGACAGTTCCAGGGACGAGGTCTCGGGGTCGCTGATGCCCTGCGTGGTGAACGGAATCAGGATGACGAATGAGGCAGCCACCAGGTTCGCCGTCGTCGTTGCGGAATCAAGTGCCGAGAGCCGTTGTATCAGGCGGAGGTTTATCCGCCAGAACACGGCGATCACCACGAAGCTCAGGACGAAACCGGCAAGCTGATGCACCAGGCCGGAGCCTGCCAGCGACCGGAGGTCTTGCCATGCCTCCGGCGAAGGAGCATCCAGGTTGGTGATCAGCAGCGTGATGGCGAAACCGTAGATGACGTCGTAAAAGCCGATGCCCCGGTCAAACTCGCTGGACTCCCGGGCCAACATGGCGGAATTGCGCTCCGGCTGTTCGGAATGTTCCGCGGAGCTTTCGGGGCCCGCGCCGTGTGCCGGCGGTTCGCCGTCCCGGGGTTGTGCCACGAGATCAGCGTGGCGCAAACCGTGGTCACTATGCAATGGGCGTAAGGCGCGACGGCGGCACCCGCCTCTGGTCGGGACCGAGGCCCGATGGTGCGCGCACCATCGTCGTCGGCGGCGCAGTGGCACGGCGCGGGAAGGCACCGCGCCACTGCTGGCAAGGCCGGCTACGGGACCGGGATGGTCCCGGCGTAGTCGGTGTTGTAGCCGGTGACCGGCTGATGCGGGATTTCCTCCCAGCGGTCCGCGTCCTCCTGCTGGACTTCGCCGGTGGCCAGGCCCAGCAGCAGTTCCTTCATGGCGAGCAGGTTCTGCCTGACGCTCTTGCCCCTCGCCTTCTGGCCGAGGCTGCCGTCGGACGTGTTGCCGGACGTTTCGAAGAAGACCACGGGGTTGGAGTGGCCCTCCGGGTTCATGCCCTGATAGTCCAGACCCAGCATCATCGCCGAGACCACGCCGCCCTTGATGTCGATCTCCAGGCCGTTGCCCACCTGGTAGCGGTCCATGTTGATGGAACCGTACTGAGAGAGTTCGTCGTAGACGTGGACGTGCATCTGGCGGGTCAGTTCGTCGTAGGCCCCGTCTTTGATCCCCGGCAGGGTCGGGCCGCCCGGGGCGAGCGAGATGCCCAACGACAGCGTGACATCATCGCCGGTGCCCCACTCCTTCTTCAGGCCCTGGTGGTGGATGTCGATCCCGTAGGCCGGCTTCACGTCGGTCCAGTACTCATAGAAGGCCAGCGACTCGTTGGCCACGAATCCGGTGGGCGTCCAGTCCCGGTTCAGGTCAATCCGCTGTTCCCGCCCGTTGGCGCCGAACTCCGGCAGATCGGCGGCCTGGTCCCAGAGCACGGTATGGCGGATGTTCGCCTCTGAACCGTCCGGGTTGTACATCGGAATGAAGTGGAAGGTGAACTTCTCGCGCAGCAGCTGATAGTCCGCCGAACCGTTGGTGCCCAGGTCCTTCAGCAGCGACAGGATCGACTCGGTGCCGTAGGGTTCGTTGCCATGGATGCGGCCCTGGATCCACACGTGCTCGGCGCCGGTGCCGACGGTGGCCACCCAGAGGTCGCGGCCCTGCTCGGACTTGTTGACCTGCGTGCCGGCCTCCTCCAGCGTGAAGGCGTCCACGCCGAAGCGGCTGTTCTTTTCCAGCTTCCGCAGTTCCTTCACGAGGTCGTCATAGGTCAGGATGCTGGCGGTATTGGTGTTGCCCTCGGTTGAGGGGAAGTTGGCATCCGCAAGAACAGGGGTTGCGGCGCTAAAGGGAATGATGACGGCGAGGGCCGCCGCCGCGGCCAGGCCACGGTAGCGCCGGGGCTTGGCCGAACCGTGGCTGGTGCTGCTCTTGGGCTGGTGCGTCACTGCATGTCCTCCAAAGGTTGAGCGATTCATGCGCCAGCGCGCCGGCTCAGGCGGCTGCGCTGTCGGGATCGGCGGCTCGAGGGAACTGCCGGTAATGAGACGCTAGCCGTGGGTCCCGGGATTGCGCCAGAGTGCAGGGGCGGATCGCGGACTGCCACCCCGTAGTTGCCGGCCGCGACGTCCAACGGCCCGCCACGGCTGCCATCCGGGGTCCGGGAAGCCGCGGTGCGCCGCCTGCCGCCCCGCACGGCTACCCGTCGATCCGGGCAGGGGATACTCTCGACGTGTGACCCCTGAGGAGCTGGCGAACCTGGCGCATCTGCGCCGGGCGCGGGACCTGATCGACCGGGACTTTGCCCGGCCGCTCGATGTGCCGACGATGGCGGCGAAGGCGCTGATGTCGCCGTCGCATTTTTCGCGCCGGTTCAAGGCCGCCTACGGGGAGACGCCCTACAACTACCTGATGACCCGCCGGATTGAGCGCGCGATGGCGCTGCTGCGCTCCGGGGCGAGCGTCACCGACGCGTGCATGGAGGTGGGCAGCACCTCGCTGGGATCGTTCAGCACCCGGTTCACCCAGCTGGTGGGCGAAACCCCCAGCGCTTATCGGGCCCGGGAGCACCCGGCGGCCGAGGCGATGCCGCCCTGCATCGCGAAGCTGCTCACCCGGCCCGTGGACCTGAGATCGAGCAGGATCGAAGAAGCGGCCGCCCCGGCCCCTGCGTAGGTTGGATGCATGAGCATTTCACTTCAGTACTGCAACATCACGGTCAATGACCCGGCGGAATCCATCCCGTTCTACCGGGACGGCCTGGGGCTGGAAGTCCGCAACGACGTCGCCAACGACGGCTTCCACTGGATCACCATGGGCAGCCCCGACCAGCCCGGGCTGGAGCTGGTGCTTTCCGCACCCCATGCAGGGCGCTCGCAGGCCGACGGCGACCAGCTCCAGGAGCTGCTGGTCAAGGGCGTGCTGCCCATGCTGGTCTTCAGCACCGATGACCTGGACGCCGCCTTCGAACGGCTGGTGTCCATCGGGGCAGAGGTCCTGCAGGAGCCCATGGACCAGCCGTGGGGACCGCGCGACTGCGCCGTCCGCGACCCTTCGGGCAACATGATCCGCATCAATCAGGACAAGTAACCCCGGAACGACGGCGGCCGCTCACCTTCCGTAGGTGCGCGGCCCGCCCTCGTCGACCGCTTGACCACGGCAGGTAGACGGGGCTTCCCGGCAGACGCGGTGCGATCCTGGGCCAGCGCCCGGTTGATGAGTCGTTTCCCTGATGCAGGCCTAGCTGTGCGGCATGGTCCATTGTTCCGCGGGCCGCAGCCGGAACACGCGATGGGCATCTTCCCGGACTCCCGTTTCCAGAAAATTGACGAGGAGGCGGACGGCACTTCGCCCGGGGCCCTCGGGGTCTGCAGATTCCATATAGTTGACCCTCGGGTCGTGGATGGCCTGCTCGGAGGTCGCCGCGGAGGAGACGACTACATCCCCGGGGATTCCCACCCCCAGAACTGCTGCGGCCGCGATGATGGCACCGGAGTAACTCTCGTTAAGGCAATAGACCGCATCGGGCAGATCGGTGGACAGCAGTCGGTGGGCGGCCTGTCCCGCGTCTTCGCTGGGTCCTAGAGCCGTGATGCGCGCCTGAATTCCATGTGCCTTGCACCAGGAGGAAAACGCCGCTTCTGTTTCCGCCGTGTAGCGGTCAATGATGGATCCGGTGAAGAGCGCCATGTGGGTGGGGGCACGCCCGGCCACGGCGTGGCTTTGGCGGGCCGTGAGGTCGAGCATGTCATGCACGGAACGACCCACATTGCCCAGGACCGCCATCTGCAGGTCCCCCTCCAAGCCCCTGACGAAGCCGCCGTCGGCGACCAGCGGAATACCCCGTTCGGCGCAGAAGGCGACTATGGGGTCGTTGTCCAGAGGGTCGACGACGATGACCCCGTCTACGAGCGGGAAGGAATCGGCGAGGTCGTCTGCCTTCGGTGACGCCGCGACCACGGAGTAGCCATGGTCCATTGCCTCGATGGCGGCGTCGGAAATTATGCCGCGGTAATAGGGCAGGTACGTGTAGCGCCAGACAGGGGAATTTCGGTAACTCACGAGGACGCCTAAAACCCGGGTCTGCCCCATCCGCAGCGCTCGGCCTGATGGGTTTGGCTGGTATCCGAGCCTCTTGCCGGTGGCCAGGACCTTTGTGCGCGTTGACGCGGCCACTTCGCCCTTCTTGTTGTAGACGTTCGAGACCGTCGCTGTGGACACCCCGGCAGCGGCAGCAACGTCCTTGATGCGAACGCGCGGTGCCGCAGCGCCGCTGCTTGGCCGCTCCCTCATGCGATGTAGATCTCTCTCTGGTGTGACGTAGTTGACACCTGCGGTGCACTTGCACTTACAATTCTAAGCGATTGCCTAAATCGATTTAGGCACCGCCGAAAGGACCACGATATGCGACTCTCTCAAATGGTGACTACCTCCGGTGCCGTGGCACTGGCGTTTGGTTTGGCGGCTTGCGGAAGCTCTGCAGGGGGCGCCGGTACCGATTCAGACGATGCTGCCGCGGACGGGAATCCGGCTTCCTACGGCGACTGTGCCGTGTCCGGCCCGGCAGGCACACACGAGCTTGACCTGATTGAGGAGGGGACCATCACGGTCAAGGCGGACCTCCCGTCGCCAGGCTGGTACAACGGCGACACCGTCGAGAGCATCGCAAGCGGCTTTGATTTCTGCTTGCTGGCGAACATCGCACATCGGGCTGGAGCCGAAAATATCGTCCTGCGGAATACGTCCTTTGACGGTCTCGTGGCAGGGAAGGCGGGTGATTTCGATATGACGCTGAACCAGATCACGATCACCGAAGAGCGCAAGCAGGTGATGGAATTTTCCGAACCTTATTTCCAATCCACAGCCGGGGTGCTGGTCAAGAAGGACTCTTCCGTCAACGAACAAAACCTTGCCGACTCCCGGATCGGGGTAAAGCAGGGAACGGTGGGTCAGATGCTGGTGGCGGATGTGATCAAGCCCAAGAGCGAAGTGGCTGTTTTCCCCGGGGATCCCGAACAGCAGGCTGCCGTCGCAGCAGGCAGGATCGATGCCGGTATTCAGGATCTCAGCATCGTGCTGGGCGCAGCGGCGAAGTCCGGTGGCGCGTTGAAGGTGGCAGGCCAAATCCCGACGGACGAATCCTACGGAGTGATGATGCCCAAGGGATCGACCAACGTCGACACCGTCAATGAGATCCTTGCCGAACTCCGCGCGGACGGAACCCTCGACAAGTTGGGCTCTACCTACCTTGCCGACGCCTACGGGGTCGACCCGGCCACGATCCCCGTCTGGGACGACCTTAAATGACGGGTGTTTTCCCGCCCATAACTTCCTCGCCCCCGACAGGGCGCGCAAAAGACGCGAAGCCTGCCGATGCAACAAGTACAGTCTTGCTGGCAGCCACCGTCATCTTCCTTTTGGCCCTTGGCCTGACCGCCTACACCGCGGTGATGTTGAACGCGGCGGCGACGGAAGGGCTCTGGACCGTCGTCCTTACTGGCGTCGGTGCCACTCTCGTGGCGTTGGCCCTTGCGACAGGAATCCCGCTCGTGCGCGGTTACCGGTTCGCCAAGGCCGGTTCCGCCGCGCTGGAGGCCGGCGACCTGGTGCAGGGGCGGCGCCTAAGGTTCCGGGGAGCCAACTGTGGTTGGATTACGCTCGGTTCGTCGATGCCGGTCAGCATCGTCAGCGTATTCGTTTTGTTCCTTCTGGCGAACGATCACGCAGTCCAGTCCACCTTCTTCGATATCTCCTTCATGGCGCAGAGCCTGGGCGACGTGGCCAAGGCCTTCACCAACAACATCATTATTGCCGTGACGGCAGAGCTGTTCGTTCTGATTTTCGGTTTGGTCATTGCCATCGCGAGGATGGTGCCCGGCCAGGCGGGCAGGCCTATCCGCTGGCTCGCGATGATGTATGTGGACGTGTTCCGTGCCATCCCATCGATCATCGTCATCTACCTCATCGGGTTCGGTCTGCCGCTGGCCAATGTGCCGTTGCTCAGCGATATGAGTCCGATGTGGGCGGCGATCTTTGCCCTGACCTTGACCTACAGCGCGTATGTGGCGGAAGTATATCGGGCCGGCATCTCGAGCATTCATTGGTCGCAGGTTTCGGCGGCCAGGTCGCTCGGCCTCAGCTACGGCAAGACCCTGCGTTTCGTCGTCGTCCCGCAAGCATTCCGGCGCGTGTCGCCGCCGCTGCTCAACGACTTCATTGGGCTGCAGAAAGATACCGCGCTCGTCACGATCATCGGGACGGTGGACGCATTCACTCAGGCTAAGACGTACGCCAGCAACTACTTCAACCTGTCCTCGGTCACCGTCGTCGCGATTCTGTTCATACTGATCACCATTCCGCAGACCCGGTTTGTCGACCGGCTGTTGGAGCGGGACGAGAGAAAACAAAGGCTGCAAGGATAATCATGCCCTTTCTTCAAATGAACAGTGTGGTCAAGTCTTACGGAGACAACGTTGTCTTGCGTGGCATCGACCTTCACGTCGAAAAACACGAGGTTGTCTGCCTCATCGGCGCTTCAGGTTGCGGGAAGTCGACCCTGCTCCGCTGCGTAAACGCGTTGGAAACGATCCAAGGCGGAGAAATCTACTTGGACAATGACGTCGTGTCCGGCGAGGGCATCGACGTGAATGCCTTAAGGCGCAGGGTGGGCATCGTCTTCCAGAGCTTCAACCTATTCCCGCACATGACGGCCCTGGACAATGTCACTCTCGCCCCAACCCGGGTGTTGGGAGTGGCGAGAGCGGAAGCAGAGAAGCAGGCACATGAACTGCTCACGCGGGTGGGATTGGATCACAAGGCCAAGGCCTTTCCAGACCAGCTGTCGGGTGGCCAGCAGCAGCGGGTGGCCATCGTGCGGGCGCTGGCAATGAACCCCGACGTGCTGCTGCTCGATGAGATAACCTCCGCCCTTGACCCGGAACTTGTCGCCGAGGTGCTGAACATCGTCCGGGATCTGGCCAACGACGGACTGACTATCCTCATGGCCACCCACGAGATGTCTTTCGCCCGGGAAGTCTCAAGCCGTGTGGCCTTTCTCCATGAGGGGCAGGTCTTGGAGGTTGGGCCACCCGAGCAAATTTTCGGCAACCCCGCGGAACCCAGGACGCAGGAATTTCTGAAAAAAATCATTGCAGCAGGGAGGCTTTGAGATGTTGGAAGCCGCCGAAGGCGGCAAGCTTAAAGTCCTCATCGTGGAACACGAACGCAGCGCCGACGCAGCGCTGGTCGGCGAACGACTGGCCCGGGCTGGGGTGGAGACGACCGTGGTGGGACCGGAAACTGCGAACTCTGTGCCCGCTACCAGCGCCGGCTGCGACGGGATCGTAGTGCTCGGTGGTACTCCCGGGCCCGTCGACGACGAGTCCGCCCCGTGGCTGCCTGGAGTGCGCGCCCTGGTGAAGGACGCCCTGGAGACGCAGGTCCCGCTCTTGGGAATCTGCCTGGGCGCGCAATTGCTCGCCCATGTCGCCGGTGGACGTGTTGACACGATCGCCGCGGGGCCGGAGATCGGGCTCGTGGAGATGCAATTGACTCCCGAGGGAGCCGCGGATCCGCTGCTTTACGGCTTTGACAAACCGCTCCAAGCGCTCCAATGGCACTGGCTTGAAGTGGCCACGCTTCCGGCAGGGTCTGTCTCCTTGTGCTCGAGCGACGTTTGCCGCAACCAAGCATTTCGTGTCGGTCGGAACGCCTGGGGTGTGCAATTCCACCTCGAAGCAGTCGCACGCACGGCAAGTCAGTGGAGCCTCGAGAGCGGGGATATCTTGGCCGGTCTGGGGATCAACCCGGAATCGGAGATTATTGACCGATTTATGAAAGCCGAATCCGCGCTCAGAGAACAATGGTCGCTGGTCACAGACCGCTGGATTGAAGTGGTCCGCGAGCATGCGCACGTTGAGGCCTAAGCGGACTTTTCCCGAGGCGCGTGCCGGTGCCCTGGTGCAGCCATGGCAAAGGAACTCTTCCCAAGCTTTCCGACGCGAAGAGCATAAGCCTGATGCCGCCGTCGTCCTGCCCACCGAAAGGCGGCCGCGCGCTATTGGTCCGTGACGGGCGCCGCGTGGGGCAGCAGCGACGACGGCGCCGCGCCGACCATCACTTCGACGGCGCGGGCGAGGTGGGTGTGCCGGTCACTGACCCCGTTCCAGCGCACCAGCCCCTGGGCATTCAGCCCGTCGATCATGCCCAGAACCTGCCAGGCCACGGTTTCCGCGTCCGGCGTGGCGAATTCGCCGGCGGCAACGCCCGCCTCGAGCAAATGCCGGATCACCGCCTGCCACGCGTCCATCTGCGCGCGCACGCTGACTGCCAGCGCCTCGTTCCGGCGGCCCAAGGACCACGCTTCCACCCATACCGCCGTCACATCCAGCCGGCGGTCGTCCAGAAGCGTGTCAAGCAGCAGGCCGAGGCCCTGCCGGGGCGTGGGCTTCTCCGCCACCATGGCCGACACCTCATCGATTTCAGCGGCCACGATGGAGGTGAAGGCGCCGGCCACGAGGACATCGACGGTGGGGTGGTAGTGCGCCACCAGGCCCGGGGCCACACCGGCCCTGCCCGCCACGTTGCGCAGGGTGATCGCGGCAAGGCCCTGCTCGAGCCCGATGGTCCGGGCCGCTTCGGCGAGTTCTGCGGCGCGTTCGGCGGGCGCCTTGCGCGGGGTGCGTTTGGGTGTGCTTGACATCACAGAACAGTCTAGAGTAACTTCGCTGCATTATTGATCATGCGATCAACAAGGCGGGTCGGACCGCCTTCCTGTTCCCTCACGAGACGGAGGCCTCTGTGGCTTGGAGAATGCCGGCGGAAACCGATCCCCACGAGCGCACCTGGATGGCGTTCCCGCGGGCCGGGCTGACGCTGGGCGGGGATGCGGCGTCGGTCGAGGAAGCGTATGGCGCCTGGGCCGCGGTCGCGCATGCCGTCGCGGAGTTTGAACCCGTTGCCATGGTGGTCGACCCGACGGAACGGGAGCGCGCCGGCCGCATGCTGGACGGTGGTATCGACCGACTCGAGGCGCCGCTGGATGAGTTCTGGATGCGTGACATCGGCCCCACCTTCGTGGTCGACGACGAAAGGCCGGACGTCCTGGGAGCGGTGGACTGGACCTTCAACGGCTGGGGCGCGCCGGCTTGGGCCGAGTGGGAGAAGAGCCGCGGCATCGGAAGCTTTGTCGCCGCGCAGGCCGGCGCCGAACTCGTCACCTCCCTGCTGGTGAACGAAGGCGGCGCCATCCACGTTGACGGCGAGGGCACCGTGCTGGTGACCGAAACCGTGCAGCTCGATCCCGATCGGAATCCGTATGCCGACAAGGGGCGGGTGGAAGCGGAATTGGCCCGCACGCTGGGCGCCACGCATACGGTGTGGGTCCCCCGGGGCTTGACCCGTGACTACGAGGACCTGGGCACGCGCGGGCACATAGACATGGTGGCCGCCCTTCCCGCACCAGGACGGATCCTGCTGCACATGCAAAACAACCCCGCACACCCCGACTTCGACGTCAGCCGGTCCCTGCGGTCCTTCTTCGAGACCCAGGTCGATGCGGCGGGCAAGCCGTTCGACATCATCGAGCTGCCCGCCCCCGACACCGTGAAGGACGAGGAGGGTTTCGTCGACTGGAGCTACGTCAACCACCTGGTGGTCAATGGCGGCGTGATCGCCTGCGGCTACGGCGAGGAGCGCGCCGATGCGCTGGCGGCCGAAATCCTGGCCGAGGCCTACCCCGGCCGCCGCGTGGTCACGGTGGACGCGCGGCCGATACTGGCCCGCGGCGGCGGGATCCACTGCATCACGCAGCAGCAACCCAAGCTCGGCGCGAAGGCGGCAGCATGAGCCGGTTCGACGTGGTCGAGGCCTCGATTGCCCAGCTGCGCGAGGCGCTGCACACGGGGCAGGCGACCAGCGAGGAACTCACGAACGCCTACCTGGAACGCATCGCCGCCTACGACCACGGCGGCATCCGGCTGAACGCCGTCGTCGTCATGAATCCCGAGGCGCTCGCGGACGCCCGCGCTTCCGACCGGAGGCGTTCCCGCGGAGAAACCCTGGGACCGCTGGACGGCATCCCCTATACGGCCAAGGACAGTTACATGGCCGAAGGCCTCACCGCCGCCGCCGGCTCGCCCGCCTTCGAGCATCTGGTCGCCAGGCGGGACGCGTTCGCCATCGAACGGCTGCGCGCGGCAGGGGCGGTGCTCCTGGGCCTCACCAACATGCCGCCGATGGCCAACGGGGGCATGCAGCGCGGCCTCTACGGACGCGCCGAAAGCCCCTACAACGCCGACTTCCTGACGGCCGCCTTCGGCTCCGGCTCATCCAACGGCTCCGGAACCGCGACCGCGGCAAGTTTCGCCGCCTTCGGCCTCGGCGAGGAGACCTGGTCCAGCGGCAGGGCGCCGGCGTCGAACAACGCGTTGTGTGCCTACACCCCGTCGCGCGGCGTCATCTCGGTGCGGGGCAACTGGCCGCTGGTTCCCACCATGGACGTGGTGGTGCCGCACACCCGGACCATGGCCGACCTGCTGGAAGTGCTGGACGTGATCGTGGCGGACGACCCCGAAACCCGCGGCGACTTCTGGCGCCTGCAGCCCTGGGTGCCCATCCCCGCCGCCTCGTCGGTCCGGACCGACTCCTACCCGGCCCTGGCGCCCCGCGGACTGCAGCAGGCACGGGACGCGCTGCAGGGAAAACGGTTCGGCGTGCCCCGCATGTACATCAACGCCGACCCCGATGCCGGCACCGGCGAGGACCCCGGCATCGGCGGTCCCACCGGGCAGCGGATCGAGACCCGGGCCTCCGTCATCGAGCTGTGGGAAGCTGCCCGCCGGGACCTGGAGGCGGCGGGGGCCGAGGTGGTTCCCGTCGATTTCCCGGTCGTCTCCAACTACGAGGGCGACCGCCCCGGCGCCCCGAAGATCGGCACCCGCGGCCTGGTCAGCCCGGAGTACCTGCGGCGGGAGATCCTGGATCTCTCCGCGTGGGCGTGGGATGACTTCCTCGCCGCCAACGGGGACCCCGCGCTCCGGACCCTGGCCGACGTGGACGGGTCAAAGATTTTTCCGCACCCGCCCGGAGCCCTGCCCGACCCCTACGACGATTTCGACGACATCGCCGCCTATCCGGCGCACGTGCGCGAACACGGCGTTGCCTCGTTCACCGACATCCCCCATCTGGAGGAGGGGCTGCGGGGACTCGAGGAAACCCGCCGGGTGGACCTGGAAGCCTGGCTGGACCACCACGCGCTGGACGCCGTCGTCTTCCCGGCGGTGGCGGACATCGGCCCCGCGGACATGGACATCAACCAGGCTTCGGCAGACCTTGGCTGGCGCAACGGCGTCTGGGTGGCCAACGGGAACCTCGTCCCGCGCCACCTCGGCATTCCCACCGTCACCGTGCCCATGGGCACGACGGCGGACATCGGCATGCCCGTGGGACTCACCTTCGCGGGGCGCGCCTACGACGACAACGCCCTGTTGGCCGTGGCGGCCGCCTTCGAGGCGACCGGCGCCCGCCGCACCGAGCC
>NZ_JBNHGF010000028.1:0-15280 GCF_059091005.1 Arthrobacter sp. Y3223164 | reverse complement strand
GGTCCTCCGCTACCGGTTTACAGAGGAGCAAATCCGCGGATTGCTAGGCATGCGCTGGTGGGATTGGTCGGACGAGACTATCAGAGCAAGAGTCAACCGCAGCGCAACGGTCACGCGCTCGCGGTCCACGCGAGACTGGTCCCAGGCCAAGGCGACGTTCTGCGCGATCGAGGCATCAAAGAGCGAGACCTCCTGGGGCACGTAGCCGATGCGCCGCCGCCAGGAATCCAACACGAAATCCATCGGTTCGCCGCCCACCAGGATGCGCCCGCGGCTCGGTTCGAGCAGGCCCAGGAGCAGGTCCACCATTGTCGACTTGCCGGCGCCGGACGCACCGACGAAGGCCACGTGGCTGCCGGCCGGAATCCGGATGTTCACGTCGTGCAGGGCCGGCGCCGCGGTATCCGGGTAGCTGAAAGCGACGTCCTGCAGCTCGATGTCGGCGGCGTTGTCCGGCAGCTCGTGCTGCGGGCGCTCGTCGCGCAGCCGGGACATTTCCGCCTCGCCCTCGTGGATGTCCTCGACGATCTGCCGGGCGAAGGACGCGCTGGTATTCACGGAGGACTGCACGGCCTGCATGCGCGTCAGCGAGGGGATCAGGCGGAACCCGGCGACGGCGAACAGCCCGACGGCGCTGACCGCCCCGGCCGGTCCGCCGGTCAGGTAGCCCACGCCGCCCAGCAGCGCGAAGCCCAGGACCAGGGCGGTCTCCAGCACGTAGCGCGGGATCTGCGAGATCTGGATGGCGCCGGCACGCGCTATCGAGGACTTGGTGCGGGTGCCGTGCACCTGTTCCTGCACTTCGGGCCCGCGGCCGGCGAGGGTGATTTCCTTGAGCGCGCCCAGCGCCTCGTAGAGGGTCTTGGCGGTGCGGTTGGACCATTCCCGGTTCTCCCGCCCGATGGCCACGGCGCGCGGGGAGATCACCTTGGCCAGCAGCAGCGCCACCAGGCCCAGGTAGATCATCGTCACCACCGCGATCAGCGGCTGGGCCACGAACAGTACGACGACGACGGCCACCAGGGTGCCCAGCTCGCCGAACAGGCTCATCGCCGGCATCAGGACTCCCGAGACGGTGATCCCCACGCCCACGTCCACGGAGCGGACGATCTCGGCCGAGTTGCGGCCGAGCCGCTTCTCCCAGGGGGAGGCGAGGTAGGCGGCGAAGAGGCGGTCGCCGATGGCCACCTCGTGCCGCGCGAAGCGCTTGGTGGCGAAGCGCAGCAGCAGGACGGCCAGCACTCCCTTGAGCACGATCAGCAGGCAGATGAACGCGAGCAACGGCAGGGCCAGCCCGTTTTCGGCGACGTTGCCCACGAGGGGCAGCTCGGCGTCGGAGCTGCCCACGAGGGCCGGCAGGAGCGCTGCGATCAGCCCCAGCGCGACGACGTCCAGCAGGGCCAGCGCCGCCGACGCTGCGCCATAACCGGTCAGGAAACGCCGGCTGCCATCGGGCAGGGTGCGCAGCAGCGGCACAAGGACGTCGAGGATGCTTTTCATACTGCCCCTCAGCCTATTCCATCGCGCCCCTATCACCCGCGACGGCTACTGGCCAGTGGCGGATCGAAGATGGGACGGTTTTTCCACATTCGGGGTGCGGGGGCTGGCCGGTCCGAAGACCGGCCGCTAGGGTCGGTGGACACACCCGACCGCTAGTCTCAGCTTCGCGTGGCGGGGGTTGCGCCCGAACTCTGAGGGGGGAGAAGGGATGGAGGGACTCCGGATCGTCGAGGGGGAGGTCCGAGAGCTGATCCGCCAACGAGGTTTGGACCCTGTCCGCCAAGGTCCGGAGGTCCGGCGGCTGGTGGAAGCAGCGGTGACCGACTATGACGAACGGTCCTTGCTGGGATCTCTTCCGCCGCTCGGACCATTGGATGCCGCGCGCAAGCACGTTTTTGACGCCGTGGCCGGATTCGGACCGTTGCAACCGCTGCTGGACGACCGCTCGATCGAAGAAATCTGGATCAACTCTCCGTCCGAGGTCTATGTAGCCCGAGGCGGCGAATCTGAACTGACGTCCGTCTCGCTCACCCAGCAGCAGGTGGCGGACCTGGTGGAGCGGATGTTGAAGTCGTCCGGGCGCCGCCTGGACTTGTCATCGCCCTTCGTAGATGCGGCTCTTCCGGACGGATCGAGGCTGCATGTTGTCATTCCGGACATCACCCGCCGGCATTGGGCGGTCAACATCAGGAAGTTCATCGCCCGTGCTTCGCGGTTGGAGCACTTGGTGGAATTGGGCTCGCTAACGCCGGAAGCATCCCGGTTCCTGGGAGCGGCAGTCAGCAGCGGACTGAACATCCTCGTGTCAGGAGCAACGCAGGCGGGCAAAACCACCATGCTCAACTGTCTGGCTGCCGCTATCGGCAGCCGGGAGCGGGTGGTCACGGTGGAGGAGATTTTTGAACTGCAACTGCCCCTGCGCGACGTCGTGGGGCTGCAGTGCCGGCAACCGAATCTTGAAGGGGAGGGCGCCATACCGCTGCGGCGGCTGGTCAAGGAGGCACTGCGCATGAGGCCCGACCGGCTAATCGTCGGTGAGGTCCGGGAAGCCGAAAGCCTTGACATGCTCGTGGCGCTCAACAGCGGGTTACCGGGGATGTGCACAGTCCATGCCAACAGCGCGCACGATGCCATCACTAAGATTTGCACCCTGCCGCTGCTGGCCGGGCAGAACATCTCGTCCGCCTTCGTGGTTCCTACTGTGGCATCGTGCATTGACCTTGTGGTCCATTGCGTCCGCCGGCCAGACGGCAGGAGACAGGTCGCGGAGATAGTTTCGCTGGGCGGGCGGGTGGAGAACGGGATTATCGAAACGTCCACGTTGTTCAGCCGCCAAGACGGCCAGCTTGAGGTGAGTCCTTCTGCCAGCCCCGCGGATGAGAAGTTCGCGCGCGCGGGATATGAAGTCATGCAGCTGTTGGAATCGGTGCCGTGACGACGGCGGCGGGGCTCCTTGGCGGCGTGGGGCTCTTTTTGATTTGGTGGTCCTGCTGGGAAAAACCGCCCCCGCAAGTGCGGCGGACTCGGCCGGGCCGACTCCAGCGGATGATCAGCCAGGCAGGCATCGAGAGGGTATCGCCGACTGCGCTTATATCCAGCTGCGTGGCAATGGCAGCTGCGACTTTCCTGATGGTGTTTGCACTCGCAGCGTCCGGTCCCATCGCAGCCTGTTTCGGCTTGTTCGGGGGATGGCTCCCGTTCGCCCTGGTGAGTTGGAGGGCTCGCCGCCGCGCTGCCGTCTTGCGCGAAATCTGGCCGGACGCCGTCGACCACCTCCGGTCGGCCATCCGGGCAGGACTCTCGCTGCCCGAGGCGCTGGTGCAGTTGGGAACGCGAGGTCCGGTGGAGCTGCGGCCAGCCTTCAGCGAATTTGCTTCCGACTACCGAGCGGGCGGGAATTTCGACGACGCGCTGGAGCGGCTCAAAACAAGGCTGTCCGATCCGGTGGCCGACCGCATCGTGGAGGCCCTGCGCTTGACTCGTGAGGTCGGCGGTACCGACTTGGGCAGGTTGCTCGGGACGCTGGCGGATTTCCTCCGCGACAGCGCTCGGACCCGCAGTGAACTGGAGGCCCGCCAATCCTGGACTGTCAACGCCGCCCGGCTCGCTGTTGCCGCGCCTTGGATCATCTTGATGCTGTTGGCTACCAGGCCGGAAGCTGTGGCTGCCTACAACACGACCGCAGGGGCGGCCGTCCTGCTGGGCGGGCTCGTGGTGTCGATCGTGTGTTATCGACTGATGCTGCGCATTGGGTCGCTCCCCGAAGAGGAGCGGGTGCTCCGGTGAATCACACAGCTGCAACGACGGCGTTATTGGGCATCACGTTGGGTCTCGGCCTCTGGCTGACGGTCGTCCGGCTGCCGTTCTTACGCCGCAGGCGTTTCGCGGACCGGATCGCCCCGCAGTTGAAGTCGATCGAGATGAAGTCGCGGCTGCTCGACGGCGGACAGGGAAACTTCACCCCGTTTGGCCCCCTGGAACGGATTTTTCGCCCGGTGCTCCGTGACTCGGTCACCTGGCTTGGAAAGTTCAATTTCGGTTCCACCTTGTTGTCCAAGCGGTTGCTGCAGGCCGGACGCAGACAGGGAACCGTCGATTTCCGTGCTGAACAATTGCTGTGGGCGGCGGCGGGTTTCGTCATCGGCGTTGCGTGGACGATTACCTCGGCGGCAGGAAATTCGCTGGACCCGGTACTTGCGGTGATTGTCACCCTGGGCCTGGCTATGGGCGGGTTCATGATGCGGGATTACCTTCTGAGTGTCCAAATTCGACGCCGTGAGGAAAAGATGCTGGCGGAATTTCCCAGCCTGGCGGAGTTGATGGCACTTGCGGTCAGCGCTGGAGAGAGCGCTACGGGAGCACTCGAGAGGATCTGCCGCAGCGCCCAGGGCGAACTCGCCGGCGAATTTGCGGTGGTGCTCGCACAAACGCGATCCGGTATGCCGATGTTGACGGCCTTGCAGGACTTTTCACACCGCACCCGCTTGCCAGCGCTGGTGCGGTTCGTTGACGGAATCACCGTGGCCGTCGAGCGCGGAACTCCGCTGGCGGACGTCCTGCGGGCGCAGGCCCAGGACGTGCGCGACATGGCGAAGCGGAACCTGATGGAGTCGGCCGGAAAGAAGGAAATCGGCATGATGGTGCCGCTGGTTTTCGGGGTCTTGCCGCTGACCGTGCTGTTCGCCGTGTATCCGGGCCTGGCGCTGATCAATCTCGGCTGGTGAAGTCGACCGATGGAAATTCTCACTGGGGGTAAAAGGGGAAGGATCTACGAAATGACGAAACTCTTGCTCATGTTCACTGTCACGCTTTCGCTGGTGTGGAGCGGAAGTCTGGATCGATTACGTCGTGCGACGCAGGCCGAAGATGGCGAACGCGGAGATGTGCCGGGGTGGGTGATGATCACTTTGATGTCGGCCGTGCTGGTGGCAGGCATCCTGGCCCTGGCCAAGCCGGCTTTGGAAGGACTGTTCAACGACGCCATTGGCCGCGTGACCCAGCCCTGACATGGGATCGAGCTACAGTGCCCGCGGAATGCGGCCGTCCACCGTTGCCAGCGTCGGCAGCGGTTCCAGTCAGGGCCAGGACGGTTCTGACCGAGGCTCCGCAAGCGTGGACTTCGTGTTGGTGGGCGGTGTCCTCACCCTGATATTCGTGTCGATCATGCAGTTGAGCCTGGTCCTGCACGTGCGCAACACGCTGATCGACGCCGCGGGGTCGGGTGCACGTTACGGAACCTTGGCCGATCGAGGCGCCGCCGACGCGCACGAAAGGACGGCTGACCTGATCTCGGCTTCGCTAACCGACACTTACGGCCAAGACGTCCACGTTCAAGAGATCGTCCGGTCCGGCGTCCCCACGCTACGGGTCACGGTGCGGGCTCCACTGCCTGCGTTCGGACTGATCGGTCCCCAAGGCGCGCTGGAGGTCCACGGTCATGCGGCTTTTCCGCGCTGACGGGGCACCGCACGGGGCGCCGGGTTCAGGGGTCGCGGCCGCCGGACTGGTTCCGAAAACCCGTCAAAGGAACCCGGTGACTGGCCTGCGACAGCGACTGACGGATTGCCTGCAGGGAGAGAAACAGGAACGGGGGAGCGCCGTCGTCGAATTCGTCTTTCTGGGCACGCTGCTCCTGATTCCGGTGGTCTATTTCGTCCTCGCGGTCTCACAGGTGCAGGCCGCGTCGTTCGCCGTCGTGAACGCCGCGGATCAAGCGGCGAAAGTGTATGCGGGGTCGGAAGAGGCCGCGGCTGCCGGCCAGGCCGCGCAGCAGGCGGCGCTCTTGGCTGCCGCAGATTTCGGTTTTGGGCCGGAGCGTATGGATATCAGCATTAGCTGTGGCAATGGAGCGTGCTTGGAAGCGGGCTCTTGGGTCACCACGGAAGTCGTGATTTCGATCCCGCTGCCGTTGCTGGATGGGACGGGCCTCAGCATGGCTAGCGTGAGCTCCTCAGCGACCCAAATAGTGGAACGGTACCGATGATGTCCGGCAGACCTTCAGGCGCCCGGACTGCCCGTTGCATTAACGGCGCAGGAATCCGAAGGGCCGGAACCGCTGATCAGGGGCAGGTGTTGGTTCTGCTCATCGGCTTTGTGTTGCTGAGCCTATTGATCCTGACCGTGGTGATGGGTGCCTCCGCCGTGTATGTCGAGCGGAAGAAGCTGCTGTCCGTTGCGGACGGGGCCGCGTTGGCTGCCGCGGACACTTTCGCCTTGGCCGACGTCGAGACCGGTTCCGGGACGCCCGTGCCAACGCTGGACGACGGGTCCGTAAGGGGCTCCGTCTCGCGGTACTTGTCCGACACGGGTGCTTACGGGAGGTTTGACCAGCTAGCCTTAGGCGGCGACACCGGCTCCCCGGAACAGCGCACGGCTCACGTGGTGCTGAGCGCCGTCGTCCGGCCGCCGGTGGTCAACTTCCTCGTTCCGGCAGGCATACCGATCACCGTTTCCAGCGACGCCCGCTCGGAACTCAGACGCTGAAGGCGACGGGGAAGGCGCCCCGGTCGGGTATTGCGTTGAGCGAGCCCAGGGCTTAGTAGAGGGTCTTTGCGCGGCCGTTGAACCATTCCCGGTTTTCCCGGCCGATCGCCACGGCACGCGGGGAGATCACCTTCGCCAGCAGCAGCACCACCAGGCCCAGATAGATCATCGTCACCACCGCGATCAGCGGCTGGGCCACGAACAGCACGACGACGACCGCCACCAGGGTGCCCAGCTCGCCGAACAGGCTCATCGCCGGCATCAGGACACCCGAAACGGTGATCCCCACGCCCACGTCCACGGAGCGGACGATCTCGGCCGAGTTGCGGCCGACCCGCTTCTCCCACGGGGAGGCGAGGTAGGCGGCGAAGAGGCGGTCGCCGATGGCCACCTCGTGCCGGGCGAAGCGCTTGGTGGCGAAGCGCAGCAGCAGGACGGCCAGCACTCCCTTGAGCACGATCAGCAGGCAGATAAAGGCCAGCAACGGCAGGGCCAGACCGTTTTCGGCGACGTTTCCCACGAGGGGCAGTTCGGCGTCGGAGCTGCCCACGAGGGCCGGCAGGAGCGCGGCGATCAGTCCCAGGGCGACGACGTCCAGCAGGGCCAGTGCGGCCGACGCTGCGCCGTAGCCGGTCAGGAAACGCCTCGAGCGTTCCAAGCGGCTTCGGCAAATGTCCGGCGCTGCCGTGCAGTTACCGGAGCGCCTCCTGGGATAGTTGTTGCAGGACCGTTTCGGCGGAGGCATCAAGCACGGAAATGTGTCCGCCGCTTTCTACCGGATGCAGTCGGGCGGAGGGCAGTTGCTCTGCGAGCCAGCGGGCCGCCGCCACCGGAACATTCAGGTCCAGCGTCCCGTGCCAGATGAACGCCGGGACGCCAGGGCTGTCGAGGATGAAGTTCCAAGGCGAGGCAGCGTGCCTCATGTCATCGCGTACCCCGCCCGTGCCCTGCCGCATGGCGTCCGCGAGGAAGGCGGCGAACCGCGGCGCGGCTTCGGACCGGGCTGCGACCGCCTGGTCCGCCTCAGGCATGCTCTTTCCTGAGGCCGCGATCATTTTCTCCGGGGCGGGAGATCGCAGGCGTTGTCCCCAAACACTACGAGATCACCGCCCATGAGTATTTAGGCGAAGTGGAGAAGGTCGAACTGCCATATAAGCGCATCGCTTACGAGGTCCCGATGACTTGGACATCTACCCATGACATGGGGAGAATCGACCACCACTGAGAGGGGTGCAGTGGGTACGAGCTGCAAGACCGAGTGAGATGCGGCGGAACTAGTTGTCGTCCTAAATTGATACAAAGTGTGCGACAAAATTCCGTTGGTGTGGCAGACTTCCCCGAAGCAGATTCATCAAGGCATCGGGGGCAATATGCGGAGCATTATGCGAACAGTGACGACTCTACTGGCCGCATCGCTTCTCTTCTGCGGGAACGCAGTGATGGCTCCATCGGCACACGCGGCAAGGGAATGCTACGTTGCAGCCAACGGTGCAGAAGCATGCTTCGACTTTCAAGACGATGGTCCCGGCGATGACGGAGGTGTTTTCGTAGTCAATCCGGGATCGGATATTGACACGGAACCCGCCCCAGCTCCCGGTCCTAAGCTGTCCGTCAGCAAGCCCTCCTCATTGAAGGCATCCACCACCTCCAACGCATTGAACGTCATGTGGAAGCGCCCTGCCGTCACCGGAAAGCTGGTCAACTACACCGTCACGCTGAAGCAGGGCACTAAGACGGTCAAGGCAGTCACGACCACCTCAACCCAAGCCAGCTTCACCAAGCTCAGGGAGCGGACTACCTACCGCGTCTACGTAAGGGCTAATGCCGTCTCCACCAACGGCAAGACCAAGGCGAGCTCGACATCTTCGACAGTCACGAAGACCAAGCTCAGTGCCGCCTCCACAGTCAGGGTCAGCAAGCCCTCCTCTCTCAAGGCATCCACTGCCCGCAGCTCTCTCACTGCAACATGGAAGAAGCCCTCCTACACTGGGAAGCTCACTGGCTACACGGTCATCGTGAAGCAGGGCAGCAAGACAATCAAGACCTTCCATGTGACTGGAACAAAGAAGACCATCAAGGGACTAAAGCAGAACACCTCATACACAGTGCACGTACGAGCCAACGCCGAGTCCAGCAACGGTAAGTACATAACGTCCTCTGCCCACGTGCTGAAGTCAGTTACGACGAAGCGGTAGGTACACGTACAGGACTACAGCCCATAAACAACAGGAAGCCCCGACCGTCTCCTATATAGGGAACAGAAGGGGCTTCTACGTACATACAGTGAAAAGTTGGGGGCAGAGTGAAAGCATTGACAGCAGCGCTAGGGACTGCACTAATCCTCGTTGGCGGCCTGCTGGCTGCGGGATCGGCACAGGCTGCAACGCAGCGAACGTGCGTCGCGTTCAGCAACGGTGCCGCCACTGCGAAGAAGTCCGTCAAGTAGGTGGCGAAGAAGAAGTCCGTGGGCAAGAAGGCATCGAACAAAAAGCCAGCCGCCAAAAAGGTCACCATGAAGAAGTCATCGGTGAAGGTACCTGCCAAGAAGAAGGTTGTGAAGAAGAACTCGACGAAGCAGGCGTAACACCGCCGCTCGAATAACCTTTTCACCATGAGTCTCAAGTCCGTGGCGCGCGCAACAATGATGGCAGCAGTTCTACTGGCGACAGTTAGCGCCTGTGCAGGCGAGACGGAGAACCCGTACGCCTATACGCCCACGCCGAAACCCGTGGTACGAGTGGAGGCAACTCTCGCTGCCAGCGTGAAAGAGAAGTGCGTCCAGCATCTGGAAGCAGTGGCACGAAACGCAGCTAGGGAGATCGCGGGTGTTGCCCCTAAGTATTACGAAATCAGCTCCACAGAGTTCATTGGCGCAGTGGAGAAGATCGAGCTCCCGTACGACCGCATTGCCTACGAAGCCCCGCTGAGTTGGACATTGACGCACGACACGGGGGAGCAGCTCACTACCACCGAGACCTGCCGCTGGTACGAGCTCCAAGACCGTGTAGAGATGCGGGGCTAAAGCTCCAGAAACGACTGAAAGCCGCTTAGAGACCAATACGGTTCCAGAGCGTGGATCTTGTTGCTTGCCTTAGCAGAGACTCGTCTGAGCAGCCCCTCCTCTTAGCGTCGGCGCAGACCGGCATCTCCATCAGGTCCTCCTGCGAACACCGCGTGAGGAGCATCAACTCGTCCTCCAGGTCGGCCTTAGTCATGCCAATGGCACCCGCTCTTCTTTGCCAGCCGAGCTTCATGCAGTAGCGGTCCGCGCTCAACGCGGTTCCACCCAGCATCCGTTGCGTCAGCGAGCCTCCAGTGGCAAGAACTGTCGGTGCCGTGAGGCATCATTGGTGAGGCACACTTGTGGCGTACTGCCCTAGCTACACGAAGTGCTGCGCGACTTTCTTTCCGACCCCGGCCGAATGCGGGCGGCGGCCCGCGCGATTAGGGAGGAGCTCAACGGGGCGAAACCCGGCCAGCGGACCTCGAAGGATTTGAGGACGAAGCAGGGGAGGGTCGGGTCCTGTTCGCCCGCAACTTGCGGCGGGAGCGCAGCAGCAAGCTCCGTGCGCGAAAGATTGAGGAAGTGAAGCGCGTTGGACGGGCTATCGCCTGCGATGTGTGCTCCTTCGACTTCAAAGCAACTTATGGGCCGCGCGGGCAGGACTTTATCGAAATCCACCACATCCTTCCGTTGCATGTATCCGGGGAGGTGCGGACGAGGCTGGCCGATCTGGCGCTGTTGTGTTCGAACTGTCATCGAATGATCCACCGTGGCAGGCCGTGGCTGACTCCGGCACAGCTACTTGAGCTTGTGGAGGCCAAACGGAGTTAGACACCGACCAGTGGCCTTCGACTGTCCTAGCAGGAAATTGAGGCTTCGACCGCGCACCGCCGGGACACGGACGCTGATCCCCTCCGTGGCCTTACCTATCTACAGCAGACCGCTCCGCAATTTAATGACCGTTCCCCCATAGTGCATCTTGATGAACCTTCCGAGAACATGGAGGCCGTTCACCCGCTGATGAGGGAGTCCGAAGATTATCGGAGCATCACCTAGGGCACGCGCCGCCCATTGCTGATCTGCCGGACGACGAGGATGGGCAGTTTAGTCTCGCGCCTAGCAATCGACTCACCTTTTAGATGTTTACCGGAACGCTTGCCGATATTAAACCGATCGATGTGGCGACGTGGACCGGCCGCGTTCATATTCTCTTACGTGCTAACAGCGCCCGATAAATAGCCGATATGTGTTCCTAGGCGGATGAATTCTTCGCTCTGACAGACTAGTTAGAAGGAACAGAGATGAAGACCAGACGACCATTAGGAGCCCTTGCCATCGCATCGGCGATCGCGCTCGGCGCAGTGACCGCCACCGCCAATGGTGCCACCGCCGTCACCCTCATGGTGCCCACTTTCTACAGCGGCGCCAATGCGGCCATTGTTGAAGACGAGGCGAGCCAGCGTGCGAACATCACCGCAATTTTCCGTTTGCTGAATGAGTTTCGTGCCGCTAAGGGTCTGGAACCCGTTACCTACAACGTCTACGTTGCCCAGATGGCTCAGGGCTGGACCGATCACATGGCTGGCAATGATATTTTCCAGCACAACAAAACCAACGAATACGTGGATCAGATTGATCGGGGATTCCACAGCTGGACCGGTGTCGGAGAAATCATCGCTGCCCGCTGGGACCGCAACCCCACTGCCATTTTCCAGCAGTGGGTCGACTCGCCCAGCCACAACGCGGTCATGAGCAACCCCGACCTGAACACGGTCGGCATCGGCCTGTCCTTCACGAACAACGAGGACCCGCGAGCCAATGAAAACCGGTTCACGATGTACTCGACCATCAACTTCTTCCACCAGCCGTTCTGGATGCCGGAAACCTACGTCGATGCCGAAGAGGCGCTCAACGGCGGCACCGCCATCCCCGAACCGGTCATGGTCGAAGTGGCCCCGCAGGCACCCGTATTCAACCGGGAAACCGGCACGTACACAATTCCTGAGGTGGAGGGCGTCAACTACACCGTCAACCACGGCCTCGTCGCACCGGGCACCTACCCGGGCAACAGCGCCAACGTGATCATCCGAGCCACTTCCATGAGCGGGTACAAGATCACCGGCGCAGCCGAGTGGGAGTTCAACTTCACTCCGCAGGAAGTTAGTCCCACCGCCCCGTCCTTCGACCCGGAAACCAACGCCTACACCATCCCCATCGTTGAAGGTGTAAGGTACTCGGTCAACGGCACCGTAACGGCTCCGGGCACCTACCCGAGCACCAAGGCGCAGATCAGCATCACCGCTGCCGCTAAGGCAGGATATGTCCTCAACGGCACCGCCTCATGGACCCGCGACCTGTCCCTAACCAAGGTGACCCCTTCCGCGCCGTACATCGGCAACGTGGGGCGCTCGTACAACATCCCGGGCACCTACGGCGTCACCTATCTGGTCAACGGCGTGCCGACCCCCGTGGGCACCTACACCGAAGCCAAAATCATAAGCATCAAGGCTATCTCCTCAAACCCCCACCTGTATGAGATTCAGGGCGCTTCTGAATGGAAGTTTGACTTCTCTCCAGTGGAAGTGGCTGCCCCGGTGCCGGTCTTCAACAGCGCCAACGGCACCTTCGAGCTTCCGGTAGCCACCGGAGTCGAGTACTTCGTAAACCACAGCAAACTGCCATACGAGCCGGGAACCCATACGGCCGGGAAATTTCTGGTCAAGATAGTCGCCAAACCTGCATACGGCTATGCCCTGACCGGCACAACAGAGTGGGCTTTCGACTTCTCTGAAACTGAGGCAGTCCCTGAACTAATCAAGGTAACCCCGGCAGCCCCAGTTTTCACGAAGAGCACCGGCAGGTACACGGTCCCCGATACCGCTGGCGTGGTCTACTCCGTCAACGGGGCAGTCAAGGCAGCCGGTACCTACTCAAGCACCGGCAAGGTCACCATCACGGCAGCCGCAGCCAAAGGCCATGTCCTGAACGGGAGCGCTTCGTGGAGCTTCGACTTCACTCCTTCCCCCGTCACCGCGAAGGCACCTGTCTTCGACCATGTCGTTAACCAGTACACCATCCCCGCTGTCACCGGCGTGACCTACTACGTCAACGGGAAGCCTGTGAAAGCTGGCACTCACAGCGGCGGCTGGGTTGCCGTCGCTGTCACGGCAGAGGCAGACACCGGCTATAGCCTGTCGGGCTCCGCTGCCTCGTGGAAGTTCGATTTTTCCCGGATTAAGGTCACACCGGCCGCCCCGGTCTTCACCAAGACCACCGGCAAGTACACCGTTCCCAGCCGGATCGGCGTTGTCTATCTGGTCAACGGCAAGGCAGTGAGAGCTGGCGCATACAGCGGCGGTACCAGCCGCGTCACCGTCACCGCGAAGGCCGTTTCCGACCGGTATGCACTGACTGGTATTGCATCGTGGCAGTACAACTTCGCACCGACTGCCGTGACAGCGACCAAGCCAGTGTTCCATCCTAACGGTAAGTACACGATTCCTTCGAAGACCGGCATCGCATACTACGCGAACGGCGCCCTGAAAAGGGCCGGAACCTACGGCGCTGGCAGCAAGCACACGACCATCACCGTAAAGGCGACCACCGGCTACAAGGTGTCGGGGGTCGCGAAGTGGGTCTATGACTTTCGCAAGAAGGTTGTCACTTCCTCTCCGCAGTTCTACAAGACCACCGCAGGAAAGTACACGATTCCGAAGAAAACGGGGATTACCTACAAGGTCAACGGACAAATCGCCAAGGCTGGCATGCACAACGCCAAGAACAGGATTATCAGGGTCACGGCGCACGCCGCGTCATCCAACTACAGGCTATCGGGCAAGACTTCGTGGTCCTATGATTTCCGCAAGCGCTGACCCCCGGCGGCCATTTTTGTTGCGCATGCGCGGGTAGACCCTTACAGATTTGCTCGATATTCAGCGATCCAAGCTGTGGCACCGCCTGTTTTTGCGACGTCAAGCTTTCTTCGGAAACAAGCTAAACAAGCGGACAGAGCACCAGCAGTGGCTGCGCAACGAGAAGCGGCGGGTTTTTAGCGAGACAGTTGCGGAGTTCCTGCGGCTCAGACAGGAAGTACAGACGGCGTGGCGCCCCGACTGCAGCGGGACGCCAGCAGAGGCTTTGGAGAAAGTCTCACCTTGGGGCGGGGCGGAACTGGAATTGGTGGCGCCGACATTCGTCAACTTAGCCCGCGGTGTCCGTTCCAGACTGCGCAGCACGCTGAGTGCGGTCGTTAGGCCGCCGGTGGTAAACTTCCTGATTCCGGCGGGTATACCGGTTACCGTCTCCAGCGACGCGCGCTCGGAACTCAGACGCTGACCCCGACGCTGGCAGACGTGACTATAAAATGCATCGGGGCTGCCGTCAGCCGCGAGTACGCGGCCGGACCCTGGACGGAGCGGGCTCCTGTTTTTGCCCGTTTAAGTGCCAGTCCTCGGCGGCTAACTGGCACATCCGCTGCTTGTTCCCTAGAAGGGCGTCGCGGTGGCCAGGTAACCGTAGTAGCGGCCCGGGACCGGTCGCAGGGGATCACCGATAAACCCATACTGGGGATTCTCTTGGTTGTACTCCGCGGCCGCTGCGCGGAATTGCTCTATCACGGCCGTCCCATCGCCATGGCAGACTCCGCTCTCCAGGCACCGAGCCACCGAACCGGCGACGATCGGACTGGAGAAGCTGGTGCCGTGTGAGTTCGCGTACCGGTCGCCCGGCACCGTAGAGGTCATGCACACGCCGGGAGCGGCGACGGTGTGCTCCTTGTCGGCACGCTGCGTGGCGAAATTGGAGAAGAGGGCGAACTCGTCGTCGGGGGTGGGAAAAGGGTATCCGCTGCAGCTCGCTGTTGCCGTACCGCCGGGGCGGCCGTCGAAGTCAGCCATGGCGGTGGCGGTGAGCACCTCGTCATACGCGGCCGGAACAGTGTTCGAGAAGTCCGCGGTCTCGTTGCCGGCGGCGACCGTCCAGACCACCCCCTGCTCGGCGCCTTGGCAAATCATCTGGTGCAGGGGATCGACCCCGTTGCCGCAGGTTCCCTGCTCTTGGCCGGGGCTGCCGATGCTGATGTTCGCCACCCTGATGTCGTTGCCCGGGTCCTCGTCCGTGTGAGTGGAGACCACCCAGTCGGCGCCGCAGAGTAGGGCACTTTCTGTGATGGTGCCGTCGTCTGCGATAACCCGGACGGACCACAGCGGGGCGCCGCTCGCGGTGCCGATGATCCCGGCGTTGTTGTTCTTCGCGCCAAGGATCCCGGCGACCATGGTTCCGTGCCCGAACAGGTCGACGGGAGCTACCTCGACCGGAGTGCCGGACGAGCAGTCCACCCCGCCGCGCACGTTCAAGTCCGGATGGGTGCTGTCGATACCGGTGTCGATCACGGCGGCGTTGACCGTAATTTGCCGACCGTCCTCGGCCGCCTCCTCTGTTGTGCCGCCGACCCGCAACCACCCGGGCGGGAGGAATTCGGCGCCGCTGGTTCCGTTATTCGCGCCGCCCACGTTTTCCGGCAACGCGAACTCCCGCTCGGGCGCAACGTATTTAACGGCCGGGTCGGCGGCGAGCTGCTGCGCCTCCGATGCCGTCATGGTGCCGGAGTATCCCTTCAGCGCGTGTTCGTAGGTGTTGGACCGCGTAAACCCGTACTTCTCCCCGTGGGCCGTGGCGGTGGAATCGACATTCCCGATGCTGTCCTTGAGGACGACCGTGTAGCCGTGTTCTTCTCCCGCGGCGGCGGCGCCCGCGACGGCGGCCCCAGCGGCAGCAGGTTCGGCGGCGGCTGGT
>NZ_JBNHGF010000027.1:0-15454 GCF_059091005.1 Arthrobacter sp. Y3223164 | reverse complement strand
CGGCGGCCAGGCCGCGCGCGCCGCCTTGGCAGCCCTGCTGCTGAGCCGGTTCGACGTGGTCCTGCTGGACGAGCCCACCAACGATCTGGACCTGGCCGGACTGGCCCGGCTGGAGTCGTTCGTGCAGGGCCTGCGCGGCGGCGCGGTGCTCGTCTCCCACGACCGCGAGTTCTTGGCCCGCTGCGTGACCACCGTGGTGGAGCTGGACCTGGCCCAGAACAAGGTGGCGGTGTACGACGGCGGCTACGATGCCTTCCTGGAGGAGCGGGCCGTGGCGCGCCGCCACGCGCGCGACGCCTACGACGAGTTCGCGGAGAAGAAGGCGGACCTCGTGTCCCGGGCGCGGACCCAGCGCGAGTGGAGCTCCCAGGGCGTCCGGAACGCCATGAAGAAGAATCCGGACAACGACAAGATCCGCCGCAAGGCCAGCACGGAGTCCTCCGAAAAGCAGGCGCAGAAGGTGCGGCAGATGGAGTCCCGCATCGCCCGCCTGGACGAAGTGGAGGAGCCCCGCAAGGAGTGGCAGCTGCAGTTCAGCATCGGCGCCGCCCCGCGCTCCAGCTCGGTGGTCGCCACCTTGAACCAGGCCACCGTCCGCCGCGACGCCTTCACGCTCGGCCCTGTCTCGCTCCAGGTCAACGCCGGCGAGCGCATCGGCATCACCGGCCCCAACGGCGCGGGCAAGTCCACGCTGCTGCGCCTCCTGCTGGGACATCAGCAGCCCGACGACGGCGCCGCCGGGCTGGGTGCCAGCGTCGCCATCGGCGAGATCGACCAGGCGCGCGGCCAGCTCTCGGAGGACCGGCCGCTCGGTGCCGCCTTCGAAGCACTGGTCCCGGACTACAGCCAGGCCGAGGTCCGCACGCTGCTGGCAAAGTTCGGCCTCAAGGCCGACCAGGTGTCCAGTGCCGTCGGCGCCCTCTCCCCCGGCGAGCGCACCCGGGCCGCCCTCGCCCTGCTGCAGGCCCGCGGCGTGAACCTGCTGGTCCTCGACGAACCCACCAACCACTTGGACCTGCCCGCCATCGAACAGCTGGAGCAGGCGCTGGACAGCTACGAGGGCACGCTGCTGCTGGTCTCGCATGACCGCCGGCTGCTGGAAAACGTCCGGCTGGACACCCGCTGGGACGTCGACGCCGGCCGGGTCACCGTCCGCTGAGTCCCTCGGACCTCCGGTTCAGGACGGGGTTAGAGTGCCGGCCGCATCCCGGACCAGGGGCGCAACTGTTCCACGGCAGCACCGATGCGGAAGACGGTGAGGTCGTCGTAGGGGTTACCAACGATTTGCACGCCTGTCGGTATCCCGGTCTCGGAGAGTCCGCTCGGCACGGCCAGGACGGGGCAACGGTTGTTGATGTTAAACGGCGCAGTCATGTGCGCTTCCCAGTAGTGCTCGAGATGTTGCCCATCGACGTCGATCCCGTCGAGGTACTCGGCGTCGGCTTTGAGCGCAGGAACTGCTGAGGCGGGACAGATCAGGGCGTCGAATCCGTCCATGGCCTGGGCCAACTGCCCCTGGATACGTGACTCGGCTTGCAGTCCTTCCAGGAGTGTGTGGCGCGTCGACGCCTCACGCGCGTCGGCCATGAAGCGCCGCGTATAGGCGGCCCACTGCTCGGTGCCGCCTGCGGTGGCTGCCTCCATAGCGGGGCCGAGAATGTGCCCGAAGTGGGTGAAGATAACATCGCTGATCTCCCGATGAGACCAAGGAAGTTCGATCTCCTCGACGACGGCACCCGCTGCCTCCAGAGCCGCGGCCACGGCCCGGGTGTTGGCCTCGATCTCCCCTGTGACCGGGTAGTCCCCGAGCCGGATGCACAGCGCAATCCGCATGTGGTGGACCGGCGCAAATTCCAAGGGCAAAGGAGCGGACGGCCCCACCGAGGTGTGGTCCATGGGGTGCGGTCCGGCCATCACATTGGTCAACAGCGCGGTGTCGGCGACCGTGCGGCCCATCGGGCCGTCGCCGCGGTACCAGTCATTGGACAGAGGCGGCATGCCCGGGATCCTGCCGTACGGCGCTTTGTAACCGACGGTTCCGGTAAAGGATGCGGGTAACCGGGTGGAACCCGCGATGTCCGAGGCCGTCGCCAATGCCGTCATCCCGGATGCCAGCGCTGCCCCGGCCCCGCCGGAGGATCCGCCCGGCGAGTACTCCGGGTTCCACGGGTTCCGGGTGATTCCCCACATCGGGCTGTGTGTCACCGTGGCGCAGCTGAATTCGGGCGAGGTGGTGCGGGCGTGGAGGATTCCTCCGGCGGCTTTGATCCGCCCAATGATCGGGTGATCGGCCGCTGCGGTCTCGCCGGCGCACGCCAACAGCCCCTGCGAGAAGCTTCGGCCGGCGATGGCATGCTTCTCTTTGGCGGCCACCGGCAATCCCAGTAACGGCGGCGCCGAATCCAGGCCTCGGGGTCCGCCGTCGAACTCGCCGCGCTGGTACAGCAGCTCGGCCTCCCGCGACTCAGCGAGGGCCTCCTCAAACATCGTCTCGGTCAGCGCATTGACGGTCCCGTTGATCTCGGTAATGCGTTCTATGACCGCTTCCATCAGTTCGACAGGGGAAAGCTCCCGAGCGCGGAACAGCCGCAGCGCGTCCACTGCACTGAGGTAATGCAGCTCGGTCATGACCTGGCTCCTGCAGTGGACTTGTCCCCGAGGCCAAACTCTCCCGACACCGAGTCTTCCGACGACAGCGCACCATAAACCAGTTCCAACGCGATCTGGGTCAGGGCATCCAGGCCCGCCAGCATGTCCGCATCCTTGGTAAATTCGCGTTCGCAGTGACTGACGCCGTCCACTGACGGAATGAACACCATGACCGATGGCACGATCCGGTTCATCGCTACCGAGTCGTGCCCTGCCATCGTCTGCATACGGCGGACCCCAAGTCCCAGCTTCTCGGCCGTCTTCTCAGTCAACACGACACCGGATTCGGGGTAGTACTGGTTGGCCCGGACATCGAAGTCCTTCACGTTGATCCGGATGTCGTGTTCCTCGGCAAGCCGGGCGATGTCTGCCAGCAGGCTGTCCCGTGCGGAGCGCACAATCTCGGGGCTGTTGGAGCGCAAATCAGCTACGAGGTGCACCCGGCGGGCCACGACGATCGGCGAATTCGGTTCCAGCGTCAGCTGCCCCACGGAGGACACGAGCGTCTCCTCCTCAAAGTTGCGCGTGACGTCGTGCACCATGAGGACAATCTTCGAGGCGGCAACCAGCGCATCGTGCCGGTCTGCCATGGCGGTAGCGCCGGTATGGGACTGCTCGCCGAGGACCTCAATATCCAGCTTCTGGGTGTACCAGCTCGAGTCCACGGCGCCTATGGTCAGGCCCTCGCGCTCCAGGATGCGGCCCTGCTCGATGTGGATCTTCGCGTAGCTCACTGCTTCGGGCCCCTCCTCCGTTCCGAGATAGCCGATCGACGCCAGGGCTTCCCGCACGGAGACTCCCTGGAGGTCCCTCACGCCGAGCATCTGCTCACGATCCATGATTCCCGCGAAGACGGAGCTACCCATGATGGAGGGTGCAAAGCGGCCGCCTTCCTCGTTGAACCAGTTCACCACCGCCAGATTGAACGGCGGAACGTTGCCTGTCGCGTTGACGTGCACCTCGATCCGGGCAGCAGCGTGCAACCCGGCCAGCACGCCGTACGCCCCGTCGAAGCGACCACCCAGCGGCTGGCTGTCCAAGTGGGAGCCGATCATGACGAATTTCGCAGCGGGCCGAAATTCGATCAAGGCGAACATGTTGCCGATGCCGTCCACGCGCACGCCCCAGCCGTGCTCGGCTGCAAAAGCGGTGAACCAGTCCCGGGCCTGCCGGTCTTCCTCGGTAGCGGCTTGCCGATGCACACCGTGGTTCGCTGTGGCCCCTATGGTGGCAACGTGGTGAAAGTCCTTGAGGAAAGCTTCAGCGGACATAACAAAACTCCTAATACCTAATACGTGAGCTGCCGGTGGGAACCGGGAGGGCGGAACCTGCGGGAGCCGGAAGGAGTATCGGTCCCCCCGGCTCCCGTTATCAGCCGAGGCGTCCGCGGGTCTCCGGAACCTTGGTCAGCGTGAGCAGCAGGAACACAATGATCGCCGCGCCGCACAGCCAGTAGGCCGGCGAGTAAGAGATACCGGTGCCGTTCACCAGCGCGGTGCCGATGAAGGGTGCGGTTCCGCCGAACAACGCGTATCCAAGGTTGTAGCTGACGGCGGCCGAGGTGAAGCGGGTCTTCGTCGTGAAGATTTCCACGAAGAACGTGTAGCAGCCGCCGCCGTAGATGCATAGCGGAACGACGAAGAGCAGCTGTCCCAGAATTGCCAGGCCCAGCGAGCCGCTGGTCACCAGCATGAAACAGGGGAAGGCCAGCAATGCGATCGCGGCCGACCCTGCAATCAGCATCGGCTTGCGGCCGACCTTGTCACCGATGATTCCGCCGACCGGGAGCAGCAAAGCGTAAAACAGCATCGCCGATGCGTTCGCCACCAGGGACGCCTGCAGGGTCAGGTTGCCGGTCGTCTGCACGTAGCCGACGAAGTAACCGGACAGGAAGTAGAAACCCATGGCGGTCAAGCCCATGACGAAGACGACCTGGAGCATCCGGACCTTATTCTCGCGGAAGGCCTCGCGAACCGGGCTGTACTCCTTTTTCTTATGTTTTTCAGCGACCTGCTTGAAAGCCGCGCTCTCCTCGGTTTTGGAGCGGATCCACACACCGAACAGGGACAGCGGCAACGCCAGCAGGAACGGTACGCGCCAGCCCCATGAGAAGAAGGCCTCATCGGAAAGGCTTTGGTTGAGGATCAGGATCATCGCGCCGGCCACGACGGACGGCAGCGCGGTGGCGGCAAGGGTGATGTTGAGCCAAAAACCGCGACGGTTCACGGGCGCATGTTCGAAAACGAAGGCCGGGGCACCGACGGATTCTCCGCCTGCCGAGAACCCCTGCAGCAGCCGGCACAGTACCAGCAGTGCAGGTGCGAGAGCTCCGATGGCGGCATAAGGCGGCAACAGGCCGATGGCGGCCGTGGCACCGCCGATGGTCACCAGCGTGATGTAGAGGACGCGGCGTCGGCCGATCCGGTCGCCCAGCTGTCCGAAGAACAGACCTCCGATCGGCCGGGCGATGAAGGCGACACCGAACGTGGCAAAGGTGGCCAACAGCCCGATAAGTGGGTTCTCGCCGGGGAAAAACAGCTGGGAGAGCGTCACTGCCGAGAGACCGTAGAGGGAAAAGTCGTAGAACTCAATAAACTGCCCAACACTGCCACCTGCAAGGACGCGCTTCTGCATCCCGGTGGTTTTGTTCGACTGTGAGAAGGCTGTGGCGTCTGCGGATCCCGATGTAGTCCGGGCTCCATTCACCGTCATGACTGCCGCCAGAGGCGGGAGGAACTGCGGCCCTTACCCGACTCCGCGTGTAACGCGGAACACGACGTGGATCTTGACCGACTGTAGTCCATCGCAAGTCCTCCTGAAGGTTGCGGCTGATCCTCGTACGATCCCGCGTCTTTGCAGGTTCGGCCAGGGGTGGATCAACCTGTTAGATGATGTCCAGTCTCAGTGGGCCACGTCACATCTGTCCAACAGATAATTTCTGCGTTTGTAATCGAAATAATGAATCCGAAGTCCGGCCAGGCGCAGCCAGCGGGATGCCTAGGTTTTGTCCGCGCTGTACAGCGCGCGGCACACTGCTTCGAACGCGAGGGCCCGCCGGGTGGGCGTCACACCCTCGGGTCGCACCAGCACCACCTCGATGGCCGGCAGTTGATCCACAAGCCGTAGCGGAACGACGCCCCCGCCCGCGTAAGTCAGGTTGTGGTGGAGCCGCTGATTCAGCACAGCGTAACCATGGCCACGGGCAACGAAGGAGCGGACAGTCTCATAGCCGGTTGCCCGGTGACGAATATTGGGCTTTAAACCTGCCAGCTGGAACAACTGCATGAAGTACTCACGGGTATGCGGCAGGTCCAGCAGGATCATCGGTTCCTCTTCCAAATCCCTCAGCGCCACCTCGTGGTCAGGACTTGCAGCGAGAGGGTGCCCTTCCTGAACCAACACGTGCGCCGGAATGTGCTCCACCGTCTGGGTGGTGAAACCGCCGCCCAACCCAATGCTGTACATCAGCGCCAGTTCACAATGCCCCTCGAGCAAGGCCCGCCGCAGAAACTCCTGATCGCCCTCCAGGAACGAAACGTGCACGTCCGGGTATTCCGCTTCAAAGGCCTGGAGGATGACTGGTGCCCGGAAGGGCGCCAGCGGTCCGAAGACCCCTACCTTCAGCTCGCCGGTGAGATTTTGCGACAGGCCCCGCGCCGACTCGTACAGGGAATCTGCGTGCTCGAGGAAGGCGTTCAGGTCTTTGGCGAATTGTCGTCCGGCAGGACTCAGTTTCAGCCCCCTCTGCGACAACCGAATGAAGAGCTGTACGTCCAGGTCCTGCTCAAGCTGGGAAATCGCATTGGACAGCGCCGACTGCGTCAGGTTCAGCCGTTGTGCGGCGGCCGTCATGTTCTCGGTCTCGGCGACCGTCGCAAAGTAGCGCAGTTGGGTAAGGGTGAGGCTTGGCCATGCTTCATCCTGTCAGACCCCAGACCGCCCTCCCCTGACATTCCCGACCAGGCCGAATCGTGCCACAACCCCTTGACCTGCCGTTGCCAGCGGAGTAAGTTTTTGTTCAACCGAAAGGTTGATCAAAGGAAGAGTTGAATAACGTGACTGGTAGTAGCGACGAGGCACTCCTGGACAGGGCGTTCATGGCCCTGGCGGATCCGGCCCGCCGCCGCATCATCGCCCGGCTCAGCCGCGGACCGGCAACTGTCAACGAGCTGGCCGAGCCTTTCGAAATCTCCAAGCAGGCGGTTTCGAAGCACATCCAGGTCCTCGAGCAGGCACAGTTGGTCACCCGCAGCAGGGATGCCCAACGCCGGCCCGTTCACCTCAACGCTGCACGGCTCGAAGCGCTTACCGCGTGGATCGACCAGTACCGGCTGGTTCGGGAGGCGCAGTACCGCGGACTGGACGCCGTGCTCGGCCAACTATCCAAGGACAAACCATGAGCAACTCACTCAAAGTCACCCTCCCGGAGGGCCTTCCGTTCATCGATACCGAACGCGAGTTCGACTACCCCGTCGCCGACGTTTTCCGCGCACACAAAGATCCCGACCTGCTCAAGCAGTGGCTGGGCCCGCGGGGCATGAAGATGGACGTCGACCACTACGACTTCCGCACCGGCGGCAGCTACCGCTACCTACACACCGGACCCGACGGCCAACAGTACGCCTTTACCGGCATATTCCACACGGTCCGCGAGAACGAGTTCGCCATCCAGACCTTCGAGTTCGGCGGCTACCCGGACGTCGTGAGCATCGAGTTCATGACCTTCGAGGACCTCGGCAACGGACGCTGCAAACTGATCGGACATTCCGTCTACCCCACGCTGGAGGCGCGCGACGGCATGGCCCAGTCCGGCATGGAAAGCGGCATGAGCGAAGGCTACGAGCGGCTGGACGAACTGCTCGCCGGCGCCCGCACCGCGTAAAGAGGCGGCACTGCCGCGGCATGAAGCCGAAGCCGACCAGGCTCCGGCCTCATGCCGCGCGCACTTCCCTGTTCAACCGTTCCCGCCCGCCACCACCATTGGCCTCCTCGGAATTAGAAAGTATGCTGAGGATTCCCTGCACCCTAGTCGGAAGGTGGTTTCATGGCGAACGATGATGAAGGACGCAAGGAAGTAGCCAAGATCCTGAAGGACGCTGACATCGGCGTCCTCACCACGGTCAATGCCAGCGGCCAGCTGTTTAGTCGGCCCCTGGCACTACAGGAAGCGGAGTTCGACGGCGACCTGTGGTTTGTGACGCACGATCCCTCGCCCAAGGCCAACGAAATCCGCGCCAATCCGCACGTGAATGTGTCGGTCAGCGGGTCGGACGGCTACCTGTCCATCTCGGGCACCGCCTCCATCGTCCGGGACCAGGCGAAGATCGACGAACTCTGGGGCCCCATGATGGAACCGTGGTTTGAGAACGGCAAGGACGACCCCACGGTGGCCTTGCTCCGGGTCGAGGCCCACACCGCCGAATATTGGAAGCCGGATTCCCCCAAGGTGGCCACGCTGTTCAAGCTGGCCAAGGGAATGGTCACCGGGAAGCAAGCAGACGACGTCGGCAAGAACGACGTCGTCAACCTCTAGCCGGAGGCATCTGCCGATCGGCACCACAGCACGCACTTAAGGAGTCAGCAATGTCCGGAAATCTTTTGGCCCGTTCTGTGCACGACCTTACTGCCGCCGCTTGGTTCGGCGGTTCCCTGATGGGCGCCATCGGGCTTAACGGGGCGGCCGCCGCCGCCCAGGATCCGCGCGAGCGCACCCGTTTGTCCAGCATCGGCTGGATGAAGTGGGCGCCGGTCCAGACCGTGGCCTTCGTATCGCACCTTGCCTCCGGCCTGCCGCTGCTGGCGGGCAACAAGGGCAGGATGGTCAAGCAGGAAGGGGTGACGCGGAATACCGTCATCAAGACCGTCGTCACCTTGGCCGGCGCGGCCGTCACCCTCTACGCCGGAATGCTGGGCAAGAAGGTGGAGAAGATGGCCGAACAGGGTGCAGAGGGCGCCACCGAGCCTTCACCGATGGCGTCACCGGAGCTTAAGTCCGCGCAGAAGCAACTCAAGCTGCTGCAGTGGACCATCCCAGCCTTCGCCGGCACGGTCATCGTGCTCGGTGCCAAGCACGGCGAAATGCAGCGGCCCGCCACCTTCTTGGAGGGGCTGCTCAAGCACTAAAGGCGAAGGCCCGCCCACGCGGTGTGCAATGTCCGGAGCGAGCCGGACAGGTGCCGCGTTCGGGCGGGCCGCCTGCTGTCCGTCTTTCCGCGGCTGGTGCCGGTCACGAAGGCGCGCGTCGGGCGCCGGTTTCCCGTGGCCCCTCCCTGTTTCGGAGCGTCCGCCGCTGCCTGCACGGGCTGGGCCTGCTGCACGGTTACGATGGTTGAAACGTTAACGCGGGACGGCAGAAGTGGGGAACGGGCATGCCGGCAGCATCATGACGGCCACCAAGGCGGCGGCCGCCTTCGCGTGGGCTGCCATCGCCGGCATTTCGTCTGCCGGGCTGCTGGTGTTGGGCCAGGTCGTCGCGGCTTCGATCGTCGCTCCGCCACGCTTCGACCTCGTGGCCGTCCTCTCCGTGCTGATGCTGGTGCTGGCCTGGCACCTGCGCGTGGATACGCCGCTCATGCGCCGCCAAACCACCGCCGCGATGACCGCTGCCGTGATCGTCTGCAACGACCTCACCGCCCCGCTGCACGAAACGGTGGCGGTGGTGGGAGTCGGGCTCCTGGCCACCCGCGTGGTTTTCCGGCGCTTCCGCTGGGGAGAGGTGTACTGGTTTATCAGCCGGCTGCTCGCCTCCGCCGTGCTGGTTGCGGTGTTCCAAGCCTTCCACGCGGGCGGTTTTGCGTGGCCGGCCGCACTGCTGGCCGGCTGGCTGGCCTTCTTCATGACGGCGATTGCCGTCGAGCGTGCCTTCGCCACCACGGCCACGCGCAGCGGCACCTTCCGCAACGGCATCGGTTGGGCGCCGGCCCTGTGCACGCTGGCCATCAATCTGCTCCTGTGCCTGGCCGCCCAGTACGCCGCCCTCCGGTTCGGCCACGACGGCGTCCAGTCGCTGCTCCTGGTCTTCGCGTCCGTGCTGGCGCTGGCGGTCACCGGCTGGCTGCGCAACCGCGAGCTGCGCCGCCGCCTCACCGGCCTGGTCGACGCCTCGCTCGAGCTGCCGTGGAATCCGGACGGGCTCGACCGGACCCTCCTCGCCGCCGCCAGCGCCTCGGTGCGCGCCGACCGCGTGTCCTTGCGTCCAGAAGCGCCGCAAGATAGGGAAATCGGTGTCCGGATGCGTCGCTGGGACCACGGCGACAACTACCTGGTGGCGTCGCGGAACGGCGGCGCACAGTTCACCGAGGAAGACGAGCAGGTGCTCGACGCGCTGGCACACGTCGGCAGCATCATGGTCCGGCACGATGAGCTGGTGCACGAACTGCGGCTGCAGGCGGACACCGATGCCCTGACCGGGCTGGGCAACCGGCGCGCCCTCTGGCAGCGGCTGGCCGAGATCAACGCCGGCCGCCGCCCCGGCGAGGCCATCGCCGTCGTCTATCTGGATCTGGACGAGTTCAAGGCCGTCAACGACAGGCACGGCCACGACGTCGGCGACCTGCTGCTCACCGCCACCGCGCAGCGGATACGCTCGGAAATCCGAGAGGACGACGTGGCCGCGCGCATCGGCGGCGACGAATTCGTCGTGGTGCTCCGCGACGTCACCAGCGAAACCGGCGCCCGCGCCGCCGCCGAACGGATCGCCGCCGCGATCGCACGCCCGCTCACCGCCCGCGGCAACACACTGCGGGTGCGGGCCAGCACCGGCGTGGCGTACTCGGATCGCCCGGCACCCAATATCGAGGAGCTGCTGCGCAACGCCGATTCCGGCATGTACGGCTCCAAGCGGCTGCAGCAGCGGCTGCGCGACGCACAGCGCGACGGCTCGGAGGCCGAAGCCTGTCTGGCTGTCGCGGTTGAACGCGGCATCCGCCGGCGCCTGTTGCGTGTGGCGCTGCAGCCCATCGTTTCGCTGGACCTGGATGCGATCGTCGGATTCGAGGCCCTGGCCCGCTATGAAGACGACGAACTGGGCAACATCCCGGCGGACCGGCTGGTCACTGAGGCGAACCGGCTGGGCCTGCTCAACGAGCTGACCATCCAGGTGATCGATGGTGCGGCGGCGGCGATGGCCCGCATCAGCGAAATCACCAGCGTCCGCTCCGTCTCCGTCAACGTGGAGCTGGGCCAGCTCGCCACCGGATCCCCCGTCGTGGACCGGCTGCGGCGGATGCGCGCCGAAGGGCCGGAGCTGAACATCATCGTGGAGCTGACCGAAAACTCGTTGGACAAGATGTCCGAGCAGTCCCGGGCAGCCCTCGTACAGTTGCGCAGCGAGGGGTTCAGGATCGCCGTGGACGACTTCGGCTCCGGCTACTCATCCATGAACGCGCTGACCGAGTTCCCCTTCGACATTGTCAAGGTGGACCGCTCGCTGGTCAGCGGTGACGACGGAAGCGCACCGAACGACGACGAAACCGCCCGCAACATCGTGGTCAGCCATTTGATCGCCATGTTCACCGCGCTGAAGGCGGACGTGGTGATCGAGGGCATCGAGACCGCCGAGGCCGTGGAGTGGCTGGCCGGCTGCCCGGGTTTGAATGCGCAGGGCTTTTACTTCGGCCGGCCCATGTGGCCGGACGAACTCATCTCCCGGCTGGTCACCTCCGGGACGGCGGCGCTGCCGGCGCCGTCCCGCCGCGATTCGCGTCCGGCCATGGCCGGACGGACGGCCGAACATTCGCCTGCTACCTAAAGGCGCGGGCCGTCCGGCATCCGGCTGACGCCGCGGTGCCCGCGCCAATCCCTGCGGACGCTAGGCCAGTCGTTCCAGGGCCTGCAGCTGAAGCACGATCCACGGGCTGAAGGCCCACGGCGCTGCGGTCGCGGCGGTCCGCAGGTCGGAGGGCCGCACCCAACGGTATTCGGCCACCTCGTCATCGCGCGGCGACAGTTCGCCGGCGGCCAGCGCCGTGTAGACGGGGCAGAACTCGTTCTCCACAATGCCGGACGCGTCGACCGCGCGGTAGCGGAAGTCCGGCAGCACCAGCTTCAGGTCTTCCAGCCCGAGCCCCAGCTCGTAGCGCACCCTTCGCCGCACGGCGTCGGCCATCTCCTCCCCCGGGGCCGGATGGCCGCACGCGGAGTTGGTCCAGACGCCCGGCCAGGTCAGCTTGTTCAGCGCGCGCCTGGTCACCAGCACGCGGCCCTCGGCGTCGGAAATATGGCAGGAAAAGGCGAGATGCAGCGGTGTCTCGCCCGTGTGGATCTCGGCCTTGTCGGCAACGCCGGCGGGCTTCAGGTTCTCGTCCAGCAGCACTACCTGCTCGGTTGTTTCCGCCGTCATGTCGGCCCGGACCCGGGCAGCTGCCGTTGCCGGGAGAGCTCCCGGCGGTCAGTGTTGTTCATACCAGCCATTGTATGGGCGGCAGGTGGGGGACCACCGGCAGCATTGGCGGGGACATCGGCACATGCGCGAGGGCAGTGGACCGTATCACCGAGCGGTAGGGCAAGATAAGAGCATGAAGGACGACGCGGCGCGAACCGATGAAAGGCCGGCGACGAAACAGGTCAAACTCATCGGCGAGCGGCTGCGGCGGGCGCGGGAGGACCGCGGGCTCACCATCCTGGAGACCGCGAACCACACCGGGTTGACCAAGGGCTTCATTTCCCAGGTGGAACTGGGAAAAACATCGGCCTCCGTCGCGTCACTGGCCTCCATATGTGATGCGCTGAATCTTCCGCTCTCGGCCCTCTTCGAGCCGCCGGCCGTTCACCTGGTCAGGGCGGATGCCCGCGAACCCGCGCGCTTCCTCGGCCACAAAGTCGCAGATTCGATCCTGACGCCGCCGGGCCAGGGAGGCGTGCAGGTCATCGAAACGGTCATTCAACCCGGCGGCGGAAGCGACCCCGAACCGTACCGGCTCCCCGTCGATCGGGAGTTCGTCACTGTTCTGCAAGGCGAACTGCACATCACCGTCGAAGGGCAGCAGCTGGAGCTCCAAGAGGGTGATGCGCTCACCTTTCGTGCCTCACTCCCCCATCTCTGGCGGAACCCCTCGAAAACCCGGCAAGCGCGGGTCCTGTGGGTCCTGACTCCGCATGCGTCGGTGTGACGTGCCGTCGGCCCTACACCCGGGGCCGGTGGGGCAGCGGCTTCAGGGCTTGGCCCAGATGCTCAAGTACTCGTAGGCAATCTGAGCGGCGGCCATCGAGGTGATGTCGGCATGGTCGTATGCGGGGGCCACCTCCACGATGTCGGCCCCTACAAGGTTCAGGCCCGCAAGGCCCCGCAACAGGTGCAGGAGCTCCCGGCTGGCTAGGCCGCCAGGTTCGGGTGTCCCGGTGCCGGGGGCAAACGCCGGATCGAGCACATCGATGTCAACGGAGACGTAGAGCGGACGCGTTCCCACCCGATGCCTGATCTGTTCGACGATGCCGTCAAGTCCGGTGCCGATGAACTCGCTGGCACGAATGCGTTGAAAGCCCGTCGCATCATCGTTGTCCTGGTCTTCCGGCCCGTAAACCGATCCGCGAACACCAACATGGAGGCATCCCTCCGGGTCGATCAGGCCTTCTTCGAACGCCCGGCGGAATGGTGCTCCATGGTGGAGATTGGCGCCGAAATAGGGGCCCCAGGTGTCGAGGTGGGCGTCGAAGTGAACCACCGCCACCTGGCCGTGAAGGCGGTGCAGTGACTTCAGCGCCGGGTAGGCGATCGTGTGATCGCCCCCGAGCACGACCAGGCGCTGGCTCCGCTCCGATGCCTCGTCGAGGCCTCGAATCATGGCCTCCACGGCAGCCTCAATATTGAACGGAGTAACCGGGATGTTGCCTAGATCCGCGACCTGATGCTGCCTGAACGGATGGGAGCCGAGTTCGACGTGGTAGGGACGAATCAGGCGGCTTGCGCTGCGGATCGCCTCCGGTCCGAAGCGGGCCCCCGGCCTAAAGGTCACCCCGGAGTCGAAGGGAATGCCGACGAGACCTACCTGATAGTCGCTGACTTGGTCCAGGCGGGGAAGCCCGGCGAACGTAGGCGCCGACGAGAACCGAGGGACGGCCGCGAAGTCGACCTGCTCGACGACGGGTTCGCCCTGTTCGTTGCGGGATGTGGTGTGCACTGGCAATGGGGGCAACGGTCTTCCTTATTTTTGGCGCGGGTTCGGGAGTATTGCAATACGTGACCTAGGTCATGCAACACTATCCCTACCGCCTGCAGGGCCGTCAAGACTCCATACCGGAGGTAGGGCCGGCAGCCACCGCCCATTGGACGAAACAACCAACGTCTGGCCAAGACAACCAGTCCCACGCCGAACACTCTGCCGTAGACTCAACGCCACTTCATGCTTGTTCGGAAGGACGGATCGTGCCTGACTCCCCCACTGCCGCTGCCCCGGCCTCAGTCAAAAGACCCTTGGAAGGCCTGCTGGTGGCCGACTTCTCCCGGGTGCTCGCCGGTCCGCTTGCCACCATGACGCTGGCCGACCTGGGTGCACGGGTCATCAAGGTGGAGCGCCCGGGCACGGGGGATGACACCCGCAGCTGGGGTCCGCCGTATTCCCCGACCGGGGCCACCTACTTCGAGAGCGTGAACCGCAACAAGGAATCGATCTGCCTGGACCTGGCGGATCCCGGCGACCGGCGGTTGGCCCGGAAGCTGGCGCTGGCGGCCGACGTCGTCGTGGAGAATTTCAAACCGGGCGGGATGGACAGGCTCGGCCTCGGGTATTCGGACCTCGCGGCCGGGAATCCGGGCCTGGTCTACGCCTCGATCTCCGGTTTCGGTTCAGCCGAAGGTGCGTCCCTGCCCGGCTATGACTTCATCGTGCAGGCGGTCGGCGGCCTGATGAGCATCACCGGCGAGGCGGAGGGCTCACCCTACAAGGCGGGTGTCGCCCTGGTGGACGTGCTGACCGCGAAGGACGCCACTATCGGGATCCTCGCCGCGCTCAACGCCCGCGCTGCCACCGGCCGGGGCAGCCGACTCGAGGTCAACCTGCTGTCCAGCCTGCAGGGCGCCCTGGCCAACCAGGCCCAGGCCTACCTGGGAGCAGGCAAGGTCCCCCGGCGGATGGGCAACGAGCACCCTTCCATCGTTCCCTATCAGCTGCTGGAATGCTCCGATGGTCCACTGGCCGTCGCCTGTGGCAACGACGGACAGTTCCGGCAGCTGGCCGCTGTCCTGGGAGAGCCGCAGCTCGCGGACGACGAGCGTTTCGCCACCAACAGCGCCCGGGTGCAGCACCGCCGGGAGCTCATCCCGCTGCTGGAGGAGGCCCTGTCCGCCGCCTCCGCATCGGTGTGGCAGGGCAAACTCACCGGCGTCGGCGTTCCAGCCGGCCCGGTGGCGGACATCGACGAGGGCCTCCGGTATGCCGAATCACTGGGGCTGGCCCCCACCATCGAAGTCCGCGATGCCGGCGGGGAGCCAGCCGGCCGCCAGGTCCGCCACCCGATCTCTTGGAGCCCGGCGTTCGAGACACGCACGGCCGCCCCGCCCGCGCTCGGCGAACACACCACATCGGTGCTGGAGTGGCTGCGCAGCCTGGACTGAACGTCAGAGGCCGCGCCGGCGGAGGGCCAGCCACAGGTGCGCGGCGACGTCCGGATCGTCGAGGCTGACGCCGAGCAGACGTTCGGCCACCGCCATTCGGTGGCGCAGCGAATTCCGGTGCACGCCCAGTTGGCGGGCCGTGTCTTCCCAGTGGCCCCCCGGAACCTGGACTTCAACACCTACGGCTTCCTGAACGCCACCGAGTCCTTCCTGCAGGAGGAGCCGGAACTCGCGCAGGCCGTGGTGAACGCGTAC
>NZ_JBNHGF010000026.1:0-15617 GCF_059091005.1 Arthrobacter sp. Y3223164 | reverse complement strand
GACCCGCCGGGGTTCCTGCCCCGTCCCGGCTTCCGGCACAGGCCGGGCCCCGCCCGGCGCATGGCCCGGGCCCTCGGTCGGCGGCCAATTCATGGTCCCCCTCGGCATGGCGGACGGCGGTGCATCGTTGCACCGCTTGCCTCAGGGTAACCAAGCCGTGAGACAAACGGTAGGGGTCTGTCCGGTAACCCGCGGGTGAACAGGACGGGCGGCCAGCGGGGTCAGAGCGCTGTGGTGCCGAACAAGGAACCCAGCAGGTAGGTGGCCAGCGCCGCACCGAAGCCGATCGCCAGCTGCCGCAGGGCCCGCTTGAGCGGCGAGGCCCCGGACAGCAGCCCCACGATTCCGCCGGTGACAAGCAGTGCCACGCCGACCAGCACGAGCGCGACTACCACGGCCGCGGTACCCTGCATGCCGAAGATGTAGGGCAGGATCGGAATCAGCGCCCCGCTCGAGAAGAACAGGAAACTGGACAGGGCGGCATTCCAGCCGGTGCCGATCTCCTGATAATCGTTAATGTACGTTTCCGGCGGCTGCAGGGAGAGGCTCGGATCGCAGTCGCAGTCCAGGTAGCCCATCCGTTCGGCGGCACGGTGTTCGGCTGCTTCTTGGGTCATGCCCCGCGCACGGTACACGAGCACGAGTTCATTCGCGTTCAGGTCCAGGTCCGGCGCTGCCTGCAGGGTGATCTGGGTGGGGCGGGTGGCGGAGAGCAACTCGCGCTGGGAGCGCACGGACACGTACTCACCGGCGCCCATGGACAGTGCGCCGGCGAGGAGGCCGGCGAAGCCGCTGAACAGGATGAATCCACTGGAGACCCCGGTGGCACCGATGCCCATGATCAGGGCAAGGTTCGAGACCAGTCCGTCGTTCGCGCCGAAGACCGCCGCACGGAAGTTGCCGGAGAGCCGGGCTCGGCCGCGGGTGGCCAGGCCGCGGATGACCTCTTCGTGAATCAGTTCGTCGGCGGCCATGGCCTCGGTGGCCGCAGGCTCACTGCCGTAGGGGGAGCGGCTCTCGGCCCGTTGCGCCAGGGCCAGCACGAACACCGAGCCGAAGCTGCGGGCCAGGAACCGCAGCACGGTCCGGCGCAACGAGGGCCGCAGCCTTTGTCCGGCATGCTTGCCCAGCAGATCGCGCCAGTGTTTTTCGTGCCGGCCCTCGGCGTCGGCCAGGGCCAGCAGGATCTCGCGTTCCTCGCCCTCGCGGCGCCTTGCCAGATCGCGGTAGATGGCGGCTTCGGCGCGTTCGTCGGCAAGATAGCGGCGCCACAGCCGGATGTCGGATTTCGACGGCGATGCCTTGCCGTCGGTGTGGGCGTCCATAGGGTCGGGGCCGGCTGGATCGGGGCTCGTTGTCACGCTGCTCCTGAGTCGGACCGGAGACGGTTCGACGATCTCCGGTCAGTTAACCATCAACTGACCGAAGGTCTCGCTCGCCCGGGCGCAGCGGAACAGGCGGTACCTGCCCTGCGCTCAGGTGGACTGCCGGGCCGCTAACGCTGGCCAGTGTGTCGACAGGCCTCCACGCCCAGTGCGCGTTAACCGCGCGGCGGTGGAGCTACTCCCCTTCGCAACCTCCATTGTAGCCGGTCGGGGCGGTCCCTTGAGGACCGCCCTGCCGTCACCGTCTCCTAGCCGGACCCAGGCACCAGCGTCAGCAGACGTTCGGGCAAGGCGCCAGCCTCAGCTGCCGTTCGGGGCAGAGCCCACGCCAGCAGACGTATGTGGCAGCGCACCGCGTCAGCGCGTGGCGACCTCGTCGGGGCCCTCGACCGGGACTTCCTCCGTTGCCTGCCCCGCCACCCGGCGGTCCCACGCCTGGCGCACGGCGGCATCGGTGGGCTTCGTGAGCAGCGACACTCCCACGTAGACCAGCGCGGAGGCGATCAGGCCGTAGTAGATCGGCTCGTTGGCGTAAACGCCGGCATATTGTTCCTCGGCGTTAATCTCCAGCACGATCATGGTGGTCAGCGTGACGATGGTGCCGGCCGCCATGGACCACGCGGCGCCCAGGCCGGTGCCGCGCTTCCAGATCAGGCCGCCCAGGATCGCGACCAGCAGGCCGCCCACCAGGATGTCGTACGCAATGGTCAGCGCGGCGACCACGTCCTGCACCACGATGGCCAGCAGGATGGAGACAGCACCCAGGCCGAAGACCCACCACCGGTTGCCGGCCACATCGTGTTCGGTGTTCTCGTGGTCGTAATGGACGTGCTTGCCGAACCAGGAGGCCACGAACGGCACCACGTCGGCGCGGGCCACCGTCGCCGCGGCGATCAGGCAGCCGGACGCCGTCGACATCATCGCGGCCACGGCCGCGGCCAGCACAATGCCGCCGATGCCGATGGGCAGCAGGTTCATGGCCACGTCCGCGTAGACGTCGTCCTCGACTTCGATGGCCGGCAGTGCCACGGAGGCCGCCATGCCGATCAGGGCGCCGGCGGCTCCGTAGAGGATGCAGTAGATGCCGGCCGTCGCGCCGCCCCAGCGGGCGACCCCCGGGTTGCGGGCGGTGAAGACGCGCTGCCAGATGTCCTGACCGATGAGCAGGCCCAGCGTGTAGACCACGAAGTAGGTGATGATGGTCTGGACGCCGATGCCGGTCAGCGAGAAGAACTCCGCATCGACGCGCGAGCGGATGCCGTCCAGGCCGCCGGCGGCCGACCAGGTGAACGGCAGCATCAGCAGGAAGACGCCGACAGTCTTGATGATGAACTGTGCCATGTCGGCCAGCGTGATGGACCACATGCCGCCGACCGTGGAGTAAATCAGCACAATGGCGCCGCCGACGGCGATGGACAGCCAGCGCTCCCAGCCGAAGAGCACCACCATGATGGTGGCGTACGCCCCGGTGGACGTGGCGCAGAGCATGAGCGTGTACGCCAGCATAACGATGCCCGACACCTTGGTGGCATGCACGCCGTACCGCAGTGTGAGCATCTGTGCCACGGTGTAGATCTTCAACTTCTGCAGGGTCGGGGCGAAGAGCAGGCTCAGCAACAGCACGCCCGAGCCGATCGCGACGACCAGCCACATCCCGGAGATGCCCCACTTGTAGCCCAGGCCCACCCCGCCGACGGTGGAGGCTCCGCCCAGAACGACGGCGGCCATCGTGCCGGTGTAGAGGACGGGGCCGAGACGGCGGCCGGCCACCAGATAGTCGCTGGTGTTCTTGGTGCGGCTTTTGCCCCACCATCCGAAGAGCAGCATGGCGGCCAGATAGGCCACCACGATCACGACGTTGACGATTTGATTGTCCAAGGGAGACTCCAGGGGAGAATAGCGCGGAACACATGCCGAAAATTGCCTGTGGGGCAACAAGTGTTGAGTGTTAAGCTAAATGTGGCACGCGGCACAGGTCAACTCGGCCACGCTGCCGCTGGTTCCGCAGGGGTGGTTCGGCCACCCCTGCATGCCACCTCCGTCAACTCTGCACCGAGAAGGATGATTAGTGAAGGCACTGCCAGTCGAGCCCAGCAATGACCCGGTGGCCATAGGTTCGCGGATCCGCGCCGCACGCCAAGGTCAGCGCATGACCATCGAACAGGTGGCAGATTCGACAGGGCTCACCAAGGGATTTCTCAGCCGGGTGGAGCGCGACCTGACTTCGCCGTCGGTAGCCTCGCTGGTCACCCTGTGCCAGGTGCTGTCCATCTCCATCGGTGACCTCTTCTCGATGCCGGAAACGCACGTCTCGCGCGCGGGGGAGGGGCCGCGGATCAATCTGGGCGGCGAAGGCATCAAGGAGGAGCTGCTGACCGCCCGGCACGAGCGCCGGTTGCAAATCATCCGTGCCGTGATCGAACCGCGGGGCCGCGGGGAGGCCGATCTCTACTCCGTGGACTGCGACGTGGATGTCCTGCACGTGATCGCCGGCAAAATCACGCTGGTCTTTACCTCCGAGCGCTACGAACTCGACGCCGGTGACACCATCTCCTTCTCCGGGCGGGAGCCGCACACGTGGATAAACGAGACCGACGAAGAGGCCATCGTCACCTGGACGCTGGTCCCGGCGGCCGCGCGCTAGTGCCCGTGTTGCGCTGCCGTCCGTGCCGCGGTAGCCGCCAGTGCCGTGTAGCCGTGGCGTCCGTGCCGCGATAGCCGCCGCGCCGTTCCGCGTTGGCCGCCCTGCCGCCTTGCCGCCCGGACCGCGGCCTTGACTGTTACCCCCACCACAAATAACATCACAGGCAACAGATGTTGCACATGAGGCAACCGTCAGTCGGTCGTTCCAGTACGGCACGCAGCCATCCGCGGCTCCGAATGACCGACCCCCAGCCCGCCGCCCGCACCCCTCAGAGGAGAACCATGGAAGAGCTACGTGTGGAAGCCAACGGCCATCTTGGCCCGATCGATTCGTCCCGCATCCCGCGGTACGCCGGAGCCGCCACCTTCGCCCGGCTGCCCCGCCTGGACCAGGTGCAGCAGGCGGACATCGCCGTCGTCGGCGTACCCTTCGATTCCGGCGTGTCCTACCGCCCCGGCGCCCGCTTCGGCGCCAACCACGTCCGCGAGGCTTCGCGGCTGCTGCGGCCGTACAATCCCGCATGGGACCTGAGCCCGTTCGAAGAGGTCCAGGTGGCCGACGCCGGCGACATGGCCGTGAACCCGTTCAACATCAACGAAGCCATCGAGACCATTCAGCAGAACGCCCTCGACCTGACCGCCGCCGGCACCAAGCTGGTCACCCTCGGCGGTGACCACACCATCGCCCTGCCGCTGCTCCGCGCGGCCGCCGAGCGTGCCGGCGGTCCGGTCGCCATGCTGCATTTCGATGCGCACCTCGATACCTGGGACACCTACTTCGGTGCCGAGTACACGCATGGCACTCCGTTCCGCCGGGCCGTGGAGGAAGGCATCCTGGACACCGAGGCCATTTGCCACGTGGGCACCCGCGGCCCCCTCTACGGCAAGAAGGACCTCGACGACGACCATCGTTTCGGTTTCGGCATCGTCACCAGTTCGGACGTTTACTACGAGGGCGTCCGCGAGGTGGTGGCTAAGCTGCGCGACCGGATCGGCGACACCCCGCTCTACATTTCGGTCGACATCGACGTACTGGATCCGGCCCACGCACCCGGCACCGGCACCCCGGAGGCCGGCGGGATCACCAGCCGCGAGTTGCTGGAAATCATCCGCGGGTTCCGCGGCATGAACCTCGTCGGCGCCGACGTGGTGGAAGTGTCCCCCGCCTATGATCACGCGGAGATGACAGGGGTTGCCGGCAGCCACGTGGCGTACGAACTTGTCTCGCTGATGGCCGATACCGCGGCAGGCGGGTCCGGCAACGGCTACAGCGCCCAGGCGCTGAAGCGCGCGGGCGCGCCAGTCGGCGGCGGCAAGGGATCGGATCAGGAGTCCTTCGAATGACAGCAGCAGGCAAAGCCGACTCCACGGCACCGGCCGAACCGACCGTTCGCAACGGCGGGGACCTCGTCGTCGAAACCCTCAGCGCGTTGGGCGCGACGACGGTGTTCGGGATCCCGGGGCAGCACGCCTTGGGATTGTTCGACGCGTTGTCCCGTTCGCCGTTGCGCTTCGTCTCATCCCGGGTGGAGAACAACTCCGCCTTCGCGGCGGACGGGTTCTCGCGTGCCACCGGCGAGGTCGGCGTGCTGTTCCTCTCCACCGGCCCCGGCGCCCTGACCTCGTTGGCCGGGCTGCAGGAGGCCTATGCCACCGGCGTGCCGATGGTGGTCATTGCCAGCCAGATTCCACTGGAAGGTCTGGGCGCGCGCCGCAAGGGCATGCTGCACCAGCTCGATGACCAGAAGGCATCGGCGGCCAACGTCACCAAAAGCCAGCGGTTGATCCAGCACGCGTCCGGCATCCCGTCGGCCATTCAGGACGCGTGGACCGAAGCGATCTCGTCGCCGCAGGGACCGGTCTGGGTGGAGGTGCCGCAAAACGTGCTGCTGGACCCGATCATGGTGCCGCCGGTGGAGGACGCGCTGGCCGAGGCATTCGACAACCCGCCGCGGACCGAGCTGGTTAAGGAGGCCGTGCACTGGCTCTCCGAGGCCAAGCGGCCGGCGATCATCGCCGGCGGCGGCGCCCGCCGGGGCAAGGCAGAACCGTGGCTGCGCTCCATCGCGGAAAAGCTGCGTGCCCCGGTGGTTTGTTCGCCGGGCGGCAACGGCGCGTTCCCGTGGAACCACGAGCTCTCGCTGCAGTCCTGGGTCGAGGACCGGTACGTCACCGACCTCCTCGAAGATGCGGACGTCCTGTTGGTCGTGGGCTCGTCGCTCGGTGAAGTGACGAGCAACTATTTCACCATGGAACCGCGGGGCCGGATCATCCAGATCGACGCCGAACCCCGCGTCCTGGAGTCCAACGGCCCGGCCCTGGGCATCCGCGCCGACGCCGGCCAGGCACTGCAGGCGCTGGACGCTGCCCTCTCCGGCGATCCGGATAACGGACCCGACTGGCACGGCCAAACGCCCGAGCAGCTGGTCAAAGACACCCTGGCCAAGGTCCAGGCCCGCCTGGAGAGCCAGGACCTGGCCAAGGAGCGGACCTTCATGGCGGACATCCGCGAGGCCGTGCCGGACGACATGCAAACCTTCTGGGACATGACCATCTCCGCGTACTGGGCCTGGAGCTGCTGGGACTCGCGCGACGGCGAATTCCACTCGGCGCAGGGCGCCGGCGGCCTGGGCTACGGTTTTCCCGGCGCCATCGGCGGCAGCGTCGGCCTGGCCAGCCAGGGAAAGCCCGCACGCGTGCTGGCCGTCTCCGGCGACGGCTCGGCCATGTATTCGATTAGCGAGCTGGCCACCGTCCGACAGCATGACCTTCCGGTCACCTGGCTGATTGTGGACGACGGCGGCTACGGCATCCTGCGCGAATACATGGAAGGCGCGTTCGGCCGGGCGACGGCAACGGAACTGGCGCGGCCGGACTTCGTGGCCCTGGCACAGGCCTTTGGCGTGCCGGCACGCCGGGTGGCGCCGGAGGATGTCGGCCCCGCACTCCGGGAGAGCTTCGCCGCCGAGGGACCGAACGTCGTCGTCGTCCAGACACTGCTGAAGATGTTTGCCCCCACGCACCTCTGACGCAACGCCGGCGGGGCTCCAGCCACGTCGCCGCGTGCCGCCCGGCCAACAGCCTCTCCACCCCGGGTTTTCTCCTCGGGCGGAGGGGCTGTTGGCCAGTGGGCCGGCTCAGGCGAGGAAAGCGACCAGTTTGTCCTCGAGCGCGGCCAGATCGCCGGTCTTTTTGAACTCGCACTCCCAGACGGTCAGGACCTGCCAGCCGGCCGCCTGCAGCGCCGACCGTTGGGCTTCGTCGCGGGCAGCCGTACGCGTCCGCTTGGCTTCCCAGAAGCCGGCATTGGACTTCGGCGCATGCCGGCCGACCCTGCAGTCATGGGCATGCCAGAAGCAGCCATTGACGAAAATCACTTTTCGCCGTCCGGCGAAAACCAGATCCGGTTTGCCCGGCAGCTTCCCGCCGCGTGCGCTGCCATGCAGGCGGTAGCGGTATCCCTTGGCATGCAGCAGTTTCCGGACCAACAGCTCGGGTTTGGTGTTCTTGCCGCGGATTTTGGCCATGTTGGCGCTGCGCTGCTGCGGGGTCAGCGAGTCGGCCATACGTAAAGTCTAGGGGAGCACGGTACTGCCCGGCGGGCCGCCGGCCGCCCGGCGGCGCCGTTACCGCGTCCGGGGAACGCGTCCGCCGCTGCTAGGTTAAACGTAAGCGGCATGCGAAGGCCGCGCCTTACCTTTGAAAGGACCTTCGATGCGCTTGATCGGCACTTCGGACATCAAGATCTTCCCGCTCGCTCTGGGCGGCAACACCTTCGGCTGGACCTCGGACGAGTCCGGTTCACAGCAGGTGCTGGATGCCTTCACCGAGGCCGGCGGCGACTTCATTGACACCGCGGACAGCTACTCCGCGTGGGTTCCGGGTAACCGCGGGGGCGAATCCGAGGAGATCATCGGCCGCTGGATGGCCGAACGGAAAAACCGCGAATCGGTCGTCATCGCTACGAAGGTGGGCGGTCATCCGGAACTCCAGGGACTGTCGGCGGTGAACGTGGCTGCTGCCGCCGAGGCTTCACTGCAGCGGCTGGGCACCGAATACATCGACCTGTACTACGCCCATTACGACGACGAGGGCACCCCGTTGATTGAGGCGGCCGCCGCGTTCGACGCCCTGGTGAGGGAGGGCAAGGTCCGCCAGATCGGTTTGTCCAACCTGTCTCCCGAGCGGATCGCCGAGTGGATGAACATCGCCCAGCAGAACGGTTTTGCGCTGCCGGTCGCGCTGCAGCCGCACTACAACCTGGTGGCCCGCAAAGACTACGAACAGGGCTATGCTCCGTTGGCCCGCGAACACAACCTCTCGGTGTTCCCGTACTACTCGCTGGCCGCCGGTTTCCTGTCCGGCAAGTACCACTCGACGGATGACGCCGACAGCAGCCCGCGCGGCGGCATGCTCCGTGATTACCTCACGATGGAGGGCTTCGCGGTCGTCGACGCGTTGGAGACCGTCGCCCAGTCGCGCGGCATCTCCCTCACGACAACCGCGCTCGCCTGGCTGCTGACCAAGCCCGGCATTACCGCTCCGCTGGCCAGCGCCCGGACGCCCGAACAGCTGCCGGAGCTGATGGCCGCCACGGACGTGGAGTTGACCGCCGACGAAGTCGCCGCCCTGGACCGGGCGTCGAGGCCCTTCGCCTGACCGGCCCTTAACGACGACGGCGATGCCGGGTGGGCATCGCCGTCGTTGGTGGCGGAAGCTCCGCCGTCGTCAAGGGTGGGTTAGAGCCAGCCGGCCGGATCCACCAATTGACCGTCCTTGACAACCTCAAAGTGCAGGTGGCAGCCGGTGGAGTTGCCGGTGGTGCCCAGCTGGCCGATGGCCTGGCCCTTGGCCACCTTCTGGCCCAGCGAAACGCCGATCGACTGCAGGTGGTTGTAGGTAGTCTTCAGGCCGCTGCCGTGCTGAATTACGATGCGGTTGCCGCCGCCGCCAACCTGCCAGCCGGCCTCGACGACCTTGCCGCCGTCGGCCGCGTGGACAGGGGTGCCGCAGGCCATGGCGTAGTCAATGCCGGTGTGCAGCTCGCCGGCAGCACCGGTGATCGGGTTCTGGCGGTAGCCGAAGCCGGAGGTCTGGTTCATGTTCGGGATCGGAGCGGCCAGCTTGCCGGTGGCAAAGCCGACGGTCTTCGCCTTGGCTGCGGCGGCCTTCTTGGCTGCGGCGGCCTTCTTGGCTGCGGCCGCGGCCTTTGCCTTCTTCTCCGCTGCAGCCTTCTTGGCCGCAGCTTCGGCCTTCGCCTTCTTCTCGGCTGCAGCCTTCTTGGCGGCCGCCGCCTTTTCGTCGGCCTTCTTCTTTTCGGCGGCCTCGGCGGCAACCTGGGCTTCCTCCGACGTAGCCTTGCTGGCTACCTTGGCCCGGTCAAAGCGGATTTCGGCCTCCTGGGCCGCCTGAATCTGCACGGGGCTTTGCTCGGAGGCGCGGTCGGAACCTACGTCGGTAGTGCCGCCGGCTTGGGCCACCGGGACCACTGCCGCGGCCAGGATGCCGGCGGCAACGGCAGCCAAGCCGGTCTTGCGGGCGAGGGAGTAGGCCGCCGGGGATGCTTCCCCTTCGCGGCGGGCAGGGGAGCCCTCGCTGGAACGGGAGATCTTAGCCAGGGCGGAACGCGAGATCTTGGACAGGGAATTCGTGGGGGTGTCGGAACGGCGACGACCGCGCACAGGGTTGTTCACAGGGTTTCCTCTCTTGCGCCTGCGAAGTTAGCTGTCGGATTCGAGCGAGAGTTCACTCGGTCCTGCCGGCAGTCGGAACTCAGTGTCGGACTGTGCCGGTGAGGACTTCACCCCGAGGTGCCCCCAAGCACCGTAAGTGGTTCCTCCGCCCCTGCCTTCGATGTAAAGCTCGATTCTTCTGGTCCGCTGGCAGGGTTAGACGTGCGGACCGGATGCCTACCTAGATAGATAGGAACAAATTCAAAATTACCGGAGCGACACGCGGCGTTACAAATTCGTTATCCGTGTTCCTTGTCACCAGAAGTGCCTCGGTCTAAGGTGATTCCTTGCGGGGCTCCGCTAACGGCCCGGCAGCGCCGCGAACTCCAGATGGATGCATACTCGGCTGGATTACCGGGGAGTGATCGGAGGTTGCACGCCGTTCCCGGGCCGTTAGTGGAGCCCCCGCGCCGGGGAGTGAGCGGAAGTTACACGCCGGGGAGTGTTCGGAGGTTACACGCCGTTCCCGGGCCGTTATCCGGGCCCCGCGCCGGGAGTGTTCGGAGGTTACACGCCGTTCCCCGGCCGTTATCGGACCCCCGCCCGGGAGTAACGCCTCCGCCGGGCAGCCTCCAGTTAGCATTGGCGGCCCGGCGCGCACCAAGCCTTCGCAGTGCTGCTCTCGGGGAAGTGAGCAGTGGATCGTGGCGGCGCAGACTGCGGAAGCGGTGAAGGCCTGCCGTGATGAACGCAACAAGCAGGGGCAGGCATCCGGATGTAGCCGCGTACCGGTCAGTTCGGCTGGCGCAGCAGGCCAAACCCGGCGAGCAGACGCCGAATCCCGGCCGGCGGCCCGGTCCCGACGATCAGGCGCTGACCCGGACTCGGGTCCGCGGCCCGGTGCCGATAATCAGGTGTTGACCGGCTCCGGAGCCAAAACTAGAGTGCCGCCGCTCCGGCCTCCGCCACCGATTGGTCCTGCTCCCCGGAGCCGCCGCTGACGCCGATCGAACCGACCACCTGGCCGTCGCGGGAGAGCGGGATGCCGCCGGCGAAAATCATGATGCGGCCGTGGTTGCTGGCATGGATGCCGTAGAACTGATTGCCCGGCTGCGAGTTGTCGCCCAGGTCCTTGGTCTGGATGTCGAACGCCCGCGAGGTGAAGGCCTTGTTGATCGAGATGTCGATGCTGCCCAGCCACGCCCCGTCCATCCGCACGTGCGAGACCAGGTTCCCGCCCGCATCGGCGACGGCGATGTTCATCGGCTGGCCGATGTCGGCGGCTTTGGCCTCGGCGGCGGCAATGACCCGGCGGGCGTCTTCCAAGGTGACGGTGTCCATGTTTGCTCCTAGGTTCAAGGCCCCGTCGCGGGGCCTAGCTGATGTAACCGTTGGGGTTGAGCACGTACTTTGTGGCGGCACCGGCGTCGAACTCCGCATAGCCCTTCGGCGCGTCCTCCAAGGGGATGGCCGTGGCGTTCACGGCCTTCGCTATTTGCACCCTGTCGTGCAGGATGGCCATCATCAGGCCGCGGTGGTACTTCATCACCGGGCACTGCCCCGTGGTGAAGGAGAGCGACTTGGCCCAGCCCGTGCCCAGCGAGAGCGAGAGCGAGCCCTTCTGCGCGGCCTCGTCGATTCCGCCCGGGTCGCCGGTGACGTACAGCCCCGGGATGCCCAGCGCCCCGCCGGCCGCAGTAACCTCCATCAGCGAGTTCAGCACGGTGGCTGGCGCCTCTTGGGCGTCCTTGCCGTGCCCGCGGGCCTCGAAACCCACCGCGTCCACGCCGCAATCCACCTCCGGGACGCCCAAAAGCTGTTCGATCTGGTCCCTGGGATGGCCCTGGGAGACGTCCACGGTCTCGCAGCCGAAGCTGCGCGCCTGGGCGAGGCGGCCCTCGTTCATGTCCCCGACAATCACGACGGCGGCGCCGAGCAACTGGGCACTGGCCGCAGCGGCCAGCCCCACGGGGCCGGCGCCGGCAATGTACACGGTGGATCCAACCCCCACGCCGGCGGTGACGGCGCCGTGGAAGCCGGTGGGGAAGATATCGGAGAGCATGGTCAGGTCCATGATCTTCTCGAGCGCCTGGTCCTTGTCCGGGAACTTCAGCAGGTTCCAGTCGGCGTAGGGGACCAGCACGTACTCGGCCTGGCCGCCCACCCAGCCTCCCATGTCCACGTAGCCGTAGGCGCTGCCCGGGCGCTCCGGATTCACGTTCAGGCAGATGCCGGTCTTCCGCTCCTTGCAGTTCCGGCAGCGTCCGCACGCGATGTTGAAAGGGACGGAGACGATGTCGCCGACCTTGATGAACTCCACGTCGGAGCCGACGTCGACGACCTCGCCGGTGATTTCATGGCCCAAGACCAGGTTTTTCGGGGCAGTAGTACGGCCCCGGACCATGTGCTGGTCGGAGCCGCAGATGTTGGTGGCAACGGTGCGCAGGATGACTCCGTGCGATACCTGCCGGCCCACGTTGTCTGGGTGGACCCCCGGACCATCCTTGAGCGTGAAACTTGGATAGTCGATGTCGATCACTTCGACCTTGCCGGGTTCCTTGTAAGCCACTGCTCGATTGCTGCTCATGGGGATTCCTCTGATGCGGAAGTCATGGATGGTGGGTGCCACGGTAGCCCTCTTGGATGGGGGCTGGCTAGGGTTGAGGCAGCCTCGCCCCCGCAGTCCAACACCTCTTGTGGCCCGTTGAAGGCGGCTCGTGTGCTTCTTGCGGGCCGACGCCCGCCGCCGAAGCGTGGCGCCCCGCCCTCCGACGTCGGCTCGCCCCGGAATAATCTTCACGATGCCTTGGTTGACCCATCTAGATGCGATTGCATGAACAAACCAGGAGGGTCTCAGTGTCAGAGCGCAAGATCGTTGTTATTTCCGCCGGACTCGGCGTTCCGTCCTCGAGCCGGATGCTGGCTGACCAATTGGCTGCCTCTGCCGTGGACCAGTTCCGCCTGAAGGGCGTCGAGGCCGAGGTCCGACTGGTGGAGCTGCGTGACCACGCCGTCGATATCGCCAACAACATGGTGACCGGCTACGCCGCGCCGAAGCTGGACGAAGTGCTCAAGGCAACCGTGGCAGCCGATGCGCTGATCGTGGTGACCCCGGTCTTCAGCGCCTCCTACAGCGGGCTGTTCAAGTCCTTCTTCGATGTGGTCGAGCCGCGCGCGCTCGCCGGCAAACCGGTGCTGATGGGCGCCACCGGTGGCAGCGCCCGCCACTCGCTGGCCCTGGACTACGCCGTCCGTCCGCTGTTCAGCTACCTCCGTGCCCGCACGGTACAAACCACGGTCTTTGCCGCACCGGAGGACTGGGGCGCCGGCGAGGCGGGAACCGGCGGGCTGTCGGAGCGCTCGGACCGGGCGGCCGCCGAACTGGTCGACCTGGTGGAGGGCGCTCCGGTAACCGAGCGCGGCCGTGGCGGCGTCGAATCCAAAAGCTTCGAGGAGATCCTCGCCAGCGTCGGCCACTGAATGAGCGCCTACCGCTGAGCAAGACGAAGGCCCGGTCGGGAGTGGTCCAGCGATGCGCACCCGCGCAGCGTCACCACCCCGACCGGGCCTTTGCCGTGGCTAAAAACGTTCCGGTTGGTCATCGCTGCTGATGCCGTCGGCCTCGAACAAGTCCTGGTCGTTGACCGTCGATTAGGTCGGCTTGGTGCCCGGCGCCGTGCGCAGGACGAGCCTGCTGTCGGGGCGGCCAAAGGAAGTCATCGACACACATCTTTAACGATGAGGCACCGCCGTTGAGCCGGTTGTCCGGCTCAGCGGCGGTGCCTGGGTCATCTCCGTGCCCGAGCACGGTTGGCCAGTGTTACTTGGCCGGGGTGATCAGCGAGGAAGCGCCGGAGCGGGCGGAGTCGAAGCGGGCTGCGACGTCGGCCCAGTTGACGATGTTCCAGAACGCCTTGACGTAGTCGGCCTTGACGTTGACGTAGTCGAGGTAGAAGGCGTGCTCCCACATGTCCAGCATCAGCAGCGGAATGGTGCCTACCGGGATGTTGCCCTGCTGGTCGTAGAGCTGCTCGATGACCAGGTTGCCGCCCAGGGGTTCGTAGGCCAGCACGGCCCAGCCCGAGCCCTGCAGGCTCAGCGCTGCGGCGCCGAAGTGGCCGCGGAACGCGTCGAAGGAACCGAAGTACTCATCGATGGCGGAGGCCAGTTCGCCGGTGGGCTTGTCGCCGCCTTCCGGGGAGAGGTTCTTCCAGAAAATCGAGTGGTTGGTGTGCCCGCCGAGGTGGAAGGCCAGGTCCTTGGACAGCTTCGGCACGTTGCCGAATTCGCCCTTTGAGCGGGCGTCGGCCAGCTGCTCCAGCGCGGTGTTCGCGCCGGCCACGTAGGTGGCGTGGTGCTTGGAGTGGTGCAGCTCCATGATCCTCGCCGAGATGTGCGGCTCCAGGGCCGCGTAATCGTAGTCGAGCTGGGGCAGTTCGTACTTGCTCATGTTCTTCCTCTCGTCGGAATTACTGTGCGGAAACTACTCAGTGCACACTTCCAGCCGGCACGGACAACCGGTGGTTGGCCCGCCAAGCTGCCAATCCTCATTCAAACATGACCGAGGCTGGCACCGTAGCGAATTTCGCCACTGACGTAGCCGCGCATCCGCAGCCTGTCGGGCGGTTTGACCCCTGAGACGACATTCCACATCCAGAGAGCGGGCGCGGTGAGGTCAATTCGTGCAGTCGCAGAGCCCCGCGAACGCCCCCAGCTCCTCCAGCCCGGCGGGCCGTGCCGGCAGGTAGTCCGTGAGGGCGCGGGAACGCACGATAACCGCCCGCCACTGCCCGCGCGAGACAGCCACGTTGTTCCGGTTCCGGTTAAGCACGAATTCCATTCCGCGCGGCGCCTCGGACGCGGCGGACACCGCGGTGGAAACGATCACAACCGGCGCTTCCTGGCCCTGGAACTTGTCCACCGTGCCCACCCGGACCTCCGCCAGCCCGGCGCCGTCCAGCACGGAACGGATCAGCTGGACCTGGGCGTTGTAGGGTGCCACCACGAGGATGTCCGTTCCGGCCAGGGGGCGCGGCCGTGCCGTGCCGTCCGTACGCCAGGGCAGGCCCAGATGCCGGCGGACCTGGGCCAGTACCTCGGCGGCTTCTTCGGGCGACGACGTCGCGTTGCCGTGGTGGTTCACGTACACGCATTCCACCCCGGGCGGAGCTCCTTCCAGCCGCCGCAGCGCGGCGGCCGGCGCCGACTTGAGCCGCCCCTCGTAAGCCAGGACGGAGACGGCCTGGCACAGGTCCGGGTGCATGCGCCAGCTCAGGGCGAGGAAATAGCCCAGCTCCGGCGGCAGCGTGGCATGGCCGTCAGAGAGCCACCCGAGTGCCGACTCGTCGACCGGTTCCGGATGCGTTCCCTGGGTCACCTGGGGCAGCTGCTGCGGATCACCCAGCAGCAGCAGGCGCCTGGCGGCCCGGGAGACGGCCAGCGTGTTGGCCAGCGAGAACTGACCGGCTTCGTCGATGACCAGCAGATCCAGCGACTTCGGCGGGACGGCAGACCCCGTCATGGTCCATGCCGTGCCGCCAATCAACGCGCCCCCGGGGGAGGCGAGCAACCGGGCCACATCGTCCGTACTCCGGTTGGTCCACGGCAGGTCGTGGTCGCCGTTGGGTTTTTTGGCAACGACTTCCGGCGGCACGCCGGCCTTCTCGATGGCGGCGCGCAGCATGTTGTCGACCACGGCGTGCGACTGGCCGACGACGCCGACCTTCCAGCCCCGGGCCACCAACCGGGCGACGGCGTGCGAACCGACATAGGTCTTGCCGGTACCCGGCGGTCCCTGAACCGCCAGGTAGGAATCGTCCAGGTCGGCGACGGCGGCGGTGATCGCGTCCACGTAGCCGTCGGGGTGGTCTTGGACCTCGGGCAGCCGCGCCAGCGTTGCCAGCCGCGGCGGGCGACG
>NZ_JBNHGF010000025.1:0-16336 GCF_059091005.1 Arthrobacter sp. Y3223164 | reverse complement strand
GGCGGGGAACCCCGGGCGGCCCGGCCGGACGCGCCAGGTTTGGCCGAACCACTTGGCCGGCACGCGGCGGCTGCCTCACGGGCGACGGCCGATGCCGCATTCAAACCGGTAGATGTTAATGCGGCCACCGCCCGCGAGCTCGAAACCCTGCCCGGCTTCTCGCGTGCGCTTGCCAAGAAGGCCGTCCAGGTCAGGGAAAAGCGCGGCGGGTTCACCTCTGAACAGGACTTCGCCGCCGCTCTGGACCTGCCCCCGCACATCTTCCAGCGGCTGCGCGGCCGCATCGCCTGCCGGCGCCTGCCGCAGGCACCGCCGTCGTTCGGACGCGTAGTGGATTACTGACGCGGTACCCGGGCAGGCCCGGGTACCGCCTGGCACGTCCGACACGGACCAAGGCGCCAGTGCTCGGGGCAACCTCCGGGACCCCGGCAGCATTTGGCGCTCCGTTAGTCAGCACTCTGCGCGCTCGGGGCCGACACCGCGGACTGCGCCGAGACCGGCGAGGGCGCGCTCTGGGCCGAGACCGGCGACGGTGCGCTCTGGGCCGAGACCGGCGAGGGCGCGCTCTGGGCCGAGACCGGGCTGGCGGGTGACTGCGCCGAGACCGGCGACGGCGCGCTCTGTACCGAGACCGGGCTGGCCGGGCTCTCGGCCGTAGCGGCGGAGGCCGCTGTCTTCACATCCTGCCGGTCCAGATTCACCGCAGCCGGGGACACGCTGCTGCTAACGACAGGGGCAACAGCCGGTGCTTCCGGCGCCTGGACGATGCCCGGGCCCAGATCCTGGCTTCCAAACCCGGAGTCCGCGACGGCGGCACCGGCACCGATTGCCATGATGCCAAGAGTTCCGGTTGCGATCCACAGAGTGCGCTTGTTCATGTTGATGCCTTTCATCCTGCGCTGAGGTGCTGATGAATCAACAATGCACGCCGACCGTGAGACGTTCAGGAGAACTTCATGAGAACGTTCTCATCTGCCGCCCGCGACTAAAGTATCCATAGCTACTCCCTGGAAGGCCACGAATGACGCAGACCGCTCACCTGCCCACCGGCGACCAAATCGTGCAGGAACTCCCCTGGCGCTGGCGGGTGCAGGGCAAGATCTTCCTGCTTGGCGGCCTCGGCTTCATGTTCGACGCGTGGGACGTCACGCTCAACGGCGTCCTGATCCCGCTGCTGTCTGACCACTGGGACCTCGTTCCGGCACAGGCCGCGTGGATCGGCACCGCGAACCTCATCGGCATGGCCCTGGGCGCCTTCATCTGGGGATCGATTGCCGACATCATCGGCCGCAAGACGGCGTTCACTGCCACGCTGCTGGTCTTCTCGCTCTTCACGGTCCTCGGAGCCTTCGCCCCGGACCTTGTTTGGTTCTGCGTTTTCCGGTTCATTGCGGGCTTCGGACTTGGCGGCTGTGTCCCCGTGGACTATGCATTGGTCGGCGAATTCACGCCGCGGCGGCTTCGCGGGCGGGTCCTCACTGCCATGGACGGATGGTGGCCTGTCGGGGCCGCGCTCTGCGGCGTCGTCTCGGCCCTCATCATGGCCACCGTGGCCGATTGGCGATTCACCATGCTGATCATGGTTTTGCCTGCGCTGCTGGTGTTCTGGGTCCGCCGGTCGGTGCCCGAATCCCCGCTCTATCTGGTCAGCCGGGGCCGCACGGCGGAGGCCGAGCAGGTCATCAACAGCATGATCGAGCGAACCGGCGCAACCGTTCGCGAATGGCGGCTGCCTGAACCGAGCGAGGCGCCGCGCCTGTCGGCCGTCAACGTCCTGGCGCAGTTCCGCGCGGTCTGGAAATTCAACTGGAAAATTACGACGGCGGCGTGGGCCTTGTTCTTCAGCATCCTGCTGGTCTACTACCTTGCCCTGACCTGGATGCCGATCATCCTCATCGACGCCGGGTTCGCCGCAGCGCGGGCCTTCCTGACCACGGCGGGCATGGCCGCCGTGGGCCTGGTGGGCGTCATCATCGCCGCCTACTTCGTCGAGAAGACCGGGCGCAAGTGGATCCTCGCCATCACCGCGCCGTTGTCCGCACTGACGCTGGTCGTCGTCGCGCTTCTGATCGATGTCCCCGCGGCGGTGGTGGCTCTGCTGCTGGCCTACGGCATGATCGTGCAGATTGCCATCCCCGTGCTGTACACCTACGTCTCCGAGCTCTATCCTACGGAGCTGCGCGGGTCGGGCTTCGGCTGGGCATCGACGTTCTCCCGCGTCGGCGCGGGCTTCGGCCCACTCATCTTCGCCTCGGTCATGTGGCCCTACCTCGGGCTGGCCTGGTCCTTCGCCATCGCCGGAGTCCTGGTGCTGCTCGCCGTGTTGTGGATGGGGCGCTTCTCCCCCGAGACCAAGGGCGCCGAACTTCTCTAGTGCAAAGCCCCCGCCCCGCCCCGCAGACGGCAGTGCGCCCTTCCGCCATCAGGCGGAAGGGCGCACGTGGCCAGGATCCGACCGGGGTTTACTCCGGGATCTCGGCGTCCGGCGTCTCTTCGACCGACACCATCGACCACGCGCCGTCGGCATAGTTGGCAGTCACCGTCAGAATGGTTCCGTCCGAATCCCATTCCTTGGTCTCGACGGTCTGGCCGTCCTTGTCCAGGGTGGTGCTGGCATCCTCCATGAACGGAACCACTGCGCTCAGGTTGCCTTCGTCGTCCTTGGCCTTATCCAACGCCACAACGTTCAGCGCCTTCGGCTGGCCGCCGGCAATCCAGCCGCCGTCCGCGTAAACAGCCTCGAGGGCGTCAGCCTCTTCCATGCAGCCTGTGCAATCCGCGGCGACTGCACGCATCAGATCTGCGTCACCGGTCTGGACCGCGTAATTCTTGGCGTCAAAGTAGTAGTACGTGAAGGAAGCCAGGCCTTCGGCCGTATCCTCGGCCATCCGGTCGTTCTTCTCCGGAGTCCGCACATTCTGCGCCGGCGCTTCGGTGGTAGCTGCTACCGGTTTGTTGCTGTCGGCCGGCTTGTCGGCACCGGCTTCGCTGCCACAGCCGACAAGTGCAATCGCCGCCACGGCCATCACGGCGCCGGACATCATCAACTTCTTCATGCTCTCCCCTGGAATAACGGTATGCGAGGGCCGACTGCCGCTCGTCTCGGTGGCGTCAGCACCGTCACATACCCTATCGGCGGGCAGACCGGAAAAGTCTGAAAAAAGTGCTTCAAGTGCTGCATATCACAGCACCGAATGGCTTCTGGCTAACAGCCCGCACCCTCGGGATTCTCAAGGCAATTATCTGCGTAGTTATTGACCACCGATCGCCAGACACTGATCGTTGCAGAAGGAGCCGTAAAGGAGCCAGTTGCGGGAATTGGGATGGCTGGACCGCCGTTCACGCTGTACGTGCCCCGGAAAGTCGTGGTCAAAGAAATCCGAAAATCGCCGGTCTCACGGTAAGTATGGCTAGTAGGCGTCTCACCGCCCCACTGCTCCTTGGGCAATGGTCCCCCCGGATTTGGAGTTGGACCAAGACGAGCGCCGTCACCATAGTCCCAGGTGAACTCAATCGGCACTGCATGTATAGCTACATCTTGCCCCAACAAGACGATGCGATGATCCTGCTCGCTCGCAGTGGCATAAACGTTAGTGTGGGCACCAACCAAGGTATGAGGACTCGGTTGGATCGTTATCCTTCCAGCGTCCACCGGGAGAGTGCGAAATTGCTCAACTATCCTGCTGGCGATTTGTTCGAGAACGTCGTCCGGATTAGAGGAATAGATGCATCCAAACTCTGGCAAGTTCGTCCATCCGAGTGAAGGAGCAGCAAGGCTCCGCCACGACCATACGACCGCCGTCCCATCTTCACCATCTTCGCAGGAGGGCACACCCGGTAAGCATCCTCTATCAATGTCATCGCCTTCATGGCAAGCCAGTTCGAACCGAAAATCCTTCGATGGTTCTCCAACTGCGGGGTAAATGCCCCACAGTTCCGTCCCGGGCAACTTTTGATAGACGCCTATGGCGATCCCTTCGTCATCGAATCTGCCGGTGCCTGGAAGATCGGAAGCCGTTACAGACGTAGCACTTAGAAGGGAAAGTAATATCGACAGCGGTCCGAGGATCCAAACGCGAAGCATCATGAGTTCAATTCCGAACTTATTCAGCTGGCTCGATAACGCCGACATCAACCACAGTCCATGCACCCTTTTCAAAGACGGCCATAAACAAATCAATCGAGCCGCTTGACGCCTGCTCATTTTCGTGGAGCTGGCCTGAAGAGTAATAAGATAAGCGATCGTAATTGACTTGCACCGGCAATTGATAGACCGCGTTCGGATCGACCGCGATTTCATCTCCGAAACCAGTCGCTTGCACTGCACCTCCAACGAGCCACCTACCATCGGCATGCCAGTCTTCGATCACTTTCATGGCTTTCTGACACCGTGAGCAATCGCTCGATGTGATACGTCGCATTTCTTCGGTATCACCCGACTCGTAGGCATAGCTCAGCAAGTCGTACCAATAGCCGGCGAACGCCTTCAGCCCTTCTTCGGTCCCCTCCGAGGCGGCTTTCGGGAGTTTTGGCACCGGCACATTTTCCGCGGGGCCTTCCTCGGTTGCAGGTTTGTAGGCCGACGCGGTTGACGGGGTTGGAACCGGCGGCGGAGTCTCACTGGCTGGAGTCGATGTATCGGTTTCCCGCGGAGCGGAGGGCTCTGCGCCGGCTGAGCCGGTGCAGCCTGAAAGGGCGAGGGCAGCCGCTGCGAGGAGCGGGGCAAGGACTCGGGCAGCGCGCGTTGCTGCTGAGAGTGGTAGCTGCTGGCTCACTCAGACCCCCGGTGCTGGTCGGCTAGACGCTAGGTGCGTGCCAGTCTAGCCAGACGCCTCAGCGGATGCGGAGGTTTTCCACAGGTTTGGTCTGCGGCACGTAGAAACGTCAGCCGTCCCTTGACAACGCTCTCCCTATCCACGTTGTTGGCAGGGAAACCGCGCCCGAGAACCCCGATGAGGCACCGACGTCGTTGTTGAGCCGAGGCTAGGCGAAGTTGGCGAGGGTTTTCACCAGAAGCTGGCGTTCCTCCACCTTGATCCGTTCGTGGAGGGATTCTTCGGTGTCGTCGTCGAGCACCGGCACCGCGGCCTGGGCGAGAATGGGTCCCGTATCGACCCCGGAATCGACCAGATGTACAGTCACGCCGGTGATCTTGACCCCGTGCGCAAGGGCATCACGCACCCCGTGGGCGCCGGGGAACGAGGGCAAGAGCGCCGGATGGGTATTGAGCAGCCGGCCCTCGAAGCGGGCGACAAATACGGCGTCAAGGATGCGCATGAACCCTGCCAGCAGGACCACGTCGGGTTGGAAGGCGGCGGTGGCTTGTTCCAACGCCCGGTTCCATTCCGGCCGGGCGGCGAAGTCCTCGGGAGCAACGGTATACGTCTCAATCCCGGCAGCGGCGGCACGTTCCAGGCCGCGGCAACCGGGCACGTCGCTGCCCACGGCAACGATCTCGGCGTTCAGGCGGCCGTCGCCGATAGCGTCGATGACGGCTTGAAGATTGGTGCCGGAGCCGGAAACGAGGACCACAATGCGCATGGAAGCAACTTTATGCGTCCCTCTCGCCTAGGCTTAAACCCATGTTGCAGAACACGCGCCCGGCGCCGACCGAGGAACAGACCAAGTCGGCGGGGCTCTTTATCCGTGTGCTGCTGCTGCTACTGGCTTCCACGTTCCTGGCGACCGCGCTCCCGCTCCCCTGGAAGGCCGTGGCTCCCGCGCTTGCCGTAGCCAGCATCGTGGTGGCCGTGATCGGACTCGTCAAAGCGGTGCGCGCCGGCCTGCCGGGCTCGCTCCGGCTTACCTATGTACTGGGTGTCGGTGCTGGCGGCTTTTTCCTGCTGACCACGCTGGCGCAGGTGCTTTTCTGGCCGCTGACGGCCGAGTTCGAGGCCTGCAACCAGATGGCCGTTACGCAGTCAGCCCGCGAAGAATGCCTGGCCGCCTATGAAGACGAGCTGCTGAACCTGAACGATCTGCTGAGGCCGTAGGTTACTTCCGGCTGCGGGACTTGGCCGGCTCGCGCTCCAGCCAAGGGGCCACCGCATAGCCCAGCATCGTGCCGACGGCGACTTCGCCCGCCACCCAGAGGGCGGTCGAGATCGGATCGGGTCCGATCTCCGTCAACCGTCCGATCCCCAGCGAACCGTTGGACAGCCACACCAACCCGGCGGTCGCGGCCCCGGCGACAGCACCGACGAACAGGCCCAGGATCACGGTGGAGCCGGGTGCGGTGAACCAGCGGGCTTGGATCTTGATGGAGAGCCACTCGTCGAAATGGTTCTCGCCCTCGCGCAGGAACCACCATCCGGCCAGCACCCCCGCAAGCACGGGCAAGGCCAGGGCCGCGAGGCCATAGGACAGCTCCCCCGTCGGCAGCGCCCCCAGCACCGGGAACGCGGGCATCGGGCCCACCGTGGTGGCCAGCGGACCGATTGAACTGCCCGAGCCGATAGCAAAGCCGGCCCCCGAGGACCATGCCAGCGTCCACACCACGAGGTTCGGGACCAGCCCAAGCTGCGCCACCGTGAGCACTGCGCCGCCGATAATGCCCGCGCCGAGCTGTTCGTAAATCTCCACGATTTCGGCCCAGTGCAGGCCGAGATCCACGGCGAGCAGCAAGGCCGAAAGTGACACCGCGGCCGTCACCGCCAGCAGCCCCGCGCGGACCGCCGCCCAAACGTAAGATCCAGCCCAGCGTGAGTGCTGGCTGGTGCGGGCGACCCAGGCTGCGGCATCCACGCCGATCAAGCGCCCCCACGATCCGGCCTCCCGGTACGCGCCGACGATCAGCCCGGCACCGGCGGGCAGCAGCGGGATGAGCGCGCCGGCCACAGTGGAAATATCCACTTCGTCGGTGCGCACCATGTAGGCGGTTGCGGCTCCCGCCGCCGCGTACGTTCCCAGCGCGCCGCCCAGCGCCTGCCACAGTTGGTCGGTGTACGAGGCCCTCGCCAGGCGCCGTCCGGCGCGCCAGGAGAGGAAGAACGGAACGAGCATGAGTCCCAGCGGCACCAGAGATAACGTGCCGCGCAGGGTTTCCGCCGAACTGGAGCCGGTCTGGATGGCCAGTTCCAGCGGGACGCCGTGGATCAGCAGCCATGCCTGGCCTCCGAGCCGCGCCAGCGAATCGAAGCTGCGGTCGTCGAAGCCGTCCGCGAACCACACACCTACCAGCGGCAGCAGCACCAGGATGGCCGAGAGCAGGGCGCACTGAAAGAACTCGAAGACACCCTGCAGCCACAGGGGCATCGGCAGTCCGGCCTGGCCTTCCGGTCGCGACGTGAGTTTCATTGCTTCTATCGTGCCAGCCCGGCTGCCCCTGTCCGTTCAGCGACTCGGTGCCGTGGCAATTGGCACACCGCGCGCTCGAGCGGACCCTGCCGACGCAGCGGGTGCCGGGCTGGGCTTTGGCAGCGGGTTCGAGTCGCTGCAGTTTCCCGCGCTTGTTGCTGGAGCACCAGCTCACGAGACGCTAGTGTGGGGCACCCCGAAGCAGAGGAGAGCCCGTGGGCAAGGTGGTCATGTACAGCTCGGTGTCGGTGGATGGCTTCGTCGCGGACGAGGATGACCAGCCCGGACCGCTGTTCGACTGGTTGTCCAACGGTGACGTCCCGTTGGACGAGAGTGGCGAGTTAAAGGTGTCGCAGACGTCCTACGACTACACCCGGCCGTACTGGGACCAGATCGGGGTGACGCTGGTCGGCCGCCACGTCTTCGACCTGACGGACGGCTGGGACGGGAAGCCTCCGAGCGGGGTCGACCACGTGGTCGTCGTGACGCACCGGCCGGAGCCCGAGGGCTGGGACCCCGAGGCGCCGTTTCACTTCGTCGACGGTGTCGAGGCAGCCATGGTCAAGGCGCAAGAGCTTGCAGGAAACCGCGTCGTCGAGGTCGCCGCCGGTGACGTCGGTGGCCAGATGCTTGCCGCGGGCCTGGTCGACGAGGTGCGCATGGACGTCGTACCCGTCGTATTCGGGTCCGGCAAGCGCTACTTCGGGTCGGTCCACGCACAGCACCTGCTGGAGGATCCCGACGTAGTGATTCAGGGCAACCGGGTGCTTCACGTGCGCTATCAAGTGCGCCGCTGATGGGCCTCAACGCCTCTGACCTCGCAGCCACGCTCCCACCGGCGCGCCGCTCTCCCCCACCGCAACTCGGAACGGCCCGCTTTGTCCGGGAAACTCATACTGCTTCGAGAGTCGGGCTCAACAATGGAATGGGCGGCCGGATGACATTGACATCAATCCGGCCGCCCCGCAGGCGGATATTTGCTCAACGAAAATTCAACGCAGGAAACCAAATTCCGCGGACTCTTTCCGTGGCTCCGCCAGTCTGCAAGAACCGTGTTTCAACGATTCTTTCGGCATCGGCATTCCGTACGCCTCTAGACCGCAGCACCGCAAGGGCTGTCGATTTGAGGGACGGTGTAGGTTACCGGTGTGTTAGCGCTTGCGCCGCTTGGGAACGGTTTCGTTCTCCAGGACCGCCTTTTCGCGCTTTTCGGCACGCTTTTCTTTGATGCTTCTGCCTTGTTTCTTGGCACTCTCGCGTGACGGCGTTTTACCTGACATTCGTGCTCCTCTTTCTCAAGCGGGATGTCTTGCTAAAGACCATACCCGCTTTGGGAAATAAAGCCAGCCCCCTATTCCTGCTCCCCGGAATACCGGAAAAGGCCCGGATTCAGGCCATCAAGTCCGCCAGCCCCTTGGCCAATGCACCCGCAGCTCCCAGAAAGGCAAGCACGACTACTGCGGTCCTGGCGTGCTCGTCCCGCAGCCGCCGTCCGAGCCGTTCGCCGGCAACGATGCCCATGATGATCGAAAGCACAATCACCGCCCACATCCACCAGTCCAACTGCGGCACGCTGCCCGGGTCCACCGCCAGCTTCGCGCCCACGGTGATGATGCACAGCTGCAGGAAGAATGGCTGCAGCGTCGCAGCGAACCGGCGCGGCGGCCAGTGGGACAGAATGGCGTACGCGCTGACGGTGGGGCCACCCACGCCGGCGAGCGCGTTGGTCAGCCCGGAGCCGAAACCCGCGAGCACCTTGGGCAGCTGCCCGGAAACGGTGACTTCGGCACGGCCCAACACCACCGCCACGGCCAGCCCCGCCATCACCACCCCGCCCACCACGGCGGAGAGCACAGCAGGCGTGACCTGCACCGCTAACCAGGAACCCAAAACCGTGCCGGCGGCGGCCGGGACGGACAACCACAGCAGCAGGTTCCAGTCAATCTCCTGCCAGACCCGGGGCACGATCAGCCCGCAGGAGACGACGGCGCAGATGTTGATCATCATGATGCCCTCGTGCGGCCCGAGCAGGATCGCCAGGATCGGCGCGACCAGCAGCGCGAACCCGATGCCCGCGATGCGCTGGGCCACCGAACCGAAGAAGATTGCGCCGGTGATCAGCGCCAGGAGTCCCATGGTCACCCGACCACCCTCCCAGAGTGGAGTTAGGCAGCCGTTCACCGACACGATCACACGTGCTTGCCTGCCGGCCGCCGGCCGCGGGCAGGCTGGGCGGTGTGAGGATAGCTATCGTTGCCGAATCGTTCCTTCCGCACATGAACGGGGTCACCCAGTCGCTGTTGCAGGTCATCGCCCACCTGCGCCGCCGCGGCGACGACGTCCTGGTGATCGCACCGGCGTCGTCCTGGCTGGAGGACACCGCCCCGGCCACGGTGGAGGGCTACCCGGTCCACCGCCTGCCGTCCATTCCGCTGCGCGGTTATCCCAACGTGCGGGTGGCGGCCGGAACCGTGGCTCGCCTCCGCCGGGTGCTGGCGGACTTCGGTCCGGACGTGGTCCACGTGGCGTCGCCCTTCATCCTGGGCTGGCGTGCGGTGCAGGCCGCAAAGCAGCTCGGCTTGCCCACGGTCTCCGTCTACCAGACCGAGGTGCCCGCCTACGCGGCCCGCTACGGCGCGCCCTGGCTGCAGGAGCTGCTGTGGCAGCGGGTGGAGAACATTCACAAGGCCTCCACCCTGACCCTGGCGCCGTCGTCGTTCGCCATGGAGCAGTTGCGCGGCCGCGGCATCCGCGTCCACCTGTGGCGCCGCGGCGTGGACACCAGCCGTTTCCATCCGGATAAGCACGACGCCGGCTGGCGGGCGTCCGTGGCGCCGCGCGGCGAACGGATCATCGGCTATGTGGGCCGCCTGGCGGCGGAAAAGCAGGTGGAGGACCTGGCCGTGCTGGCCGACCTACCCGGCACGCGGCTGGTGGTGGTCGGCTCGGGTCCGCTGAAGGAGGAGCTGCAGGAGAGGCTGCCCGGCGCCCACTTCGCCGGTTTCCAGGGCGGCGAAGACCTGGCCCGGCATGTGGCTTCCTTCGACCTCTTTGTCCACCCCGGCGAATCCGAAACGTTCTGCCAAACCATCCAGGAGGCCATGGCCAGCGGCGTGCCCGTCGTCGCTGTGGGCCGCGGCGGCCCGGTGGACCTGGTCGATCCCTCGCGGACCGGCTGGATCTACGAGCCCGGGAGGCTTGACCAACTGCGCGGGTACGTCCAGGATTTGGTGGGCGACGACACCAAGCGCCGCGCGCTGGGCAGGGCCGCCTTCGACTCGGTGCAGGGCCGCACCTGGCCGGTGCTCTGCGAGCAGCTGGTGGACTATTACCGGCTGGCCATCCGGGTCAAGCGCCGCGCCCTTAACCTCGAAGCCCGCGGCGTGCTCGGCTTTCTCACCGGGTGAAAGCTTCAGCCCGGCCCGGACCGGTGGACCCCCTCCCTGCCTCGACTAGGATGTGGCCATGCCAACAGAAACCGGTTCCGTCCCGCCCGACAGCGGCTCCTCCCTGCGACAGGAGCAGCGCGTGCCGACCGGACAGGAGCAGCGCGCTTCGGCCGGGCAGTCCGTGCCGGAGCGGCTGGCCGAGCAGTTCAAGTCCCTGGGTGTCGCCCGGACCTACGGAGAACCGCTGCAGGTGGGCGGCGACACCGTGGTGCCCGTGGCCATGGTCCAGTACGGATTCGGCGGCGGCGACTCCGGGGGAGCTGCCGGCGGAGGCGGCGGCGGGATGGCTGTTCCGCTCGGCGCCTACATCGGCAACGGCACCGGACCCGCCACGTTCCGGCCGAACACGGTTGCGTTGTTCACCGTGCTGATCCCCCTGGTCTGGATCACCGGGCGGGCCCTGGCCCGCGTGGTCCGGGCCGCCAAGAAGTAGGCAGCGCCGGCCAGGGAGAACGGCGCGGAAGCCGGTGCAGGCCGCGAGAACCGTGCCCGGCAAGCTTCCCTCCGAGAGCCCGCTCCCGCCTTGGCGGACCCTGCGTCGGGGCCCTAGCGGACACTGTAGCGGGACCGTAGGCTCGAACATGACAGCCACCTACCGGAGAAGGACAGTCCCGATGAAACTGAGCCATATTCCCCTGCGCCTTTCCACCGGCGCGTTCATCCTCAACTCCGGTCTGGGCAAGCGGAACCTGGACCGAGACAGTGCCGCGGCGATGCAGGAAATGGGCAGCCGCGCGATCCCCCAGTTAAAGGAAATGGAGCCCGAGAAGTTCGGCAAGCTGCTCGCGTACGGCGAGACCGCCCTCGGCGCGGCCCTGCTGCTGCCGTTCGTGCCCAGCCGGCTGGCCGGCCTGGGGCTGGCCGCATTCTCCGGTTCGCTGCTGGCCATGTACTTCAACACCCCCCACATGACCACCGAAGGCGGCGTCCGCCCCAGCTCCGAGGGCACCCCCGTGGCCAAGGACGTCTGGCTGCTCGGGATCGCGCTGGCGCTGATCCTGGACACCAAGGACAAGAAGCCGAAGGTCCTCACCACCCTGTAACTTCCGCGGCGCAGGACGACGGCGGAGCGTCCCCTCCGCCGTCGTCCTCGCCCGTCCACAGCGCCAGCGGCAGGTGCCGGACGCCGGTTCCAGCGTGAGATGATGGAAGCCATGGCCGCTCTCACTTTTCCGCTGGTTGACGTCAGCGAAATCATCCGGTTGGTGGGCGGCGCCGCCTTTGCGCGCGGCAAGATCTACGCCTCCGACGGCTCCGTTGCAGAGCCCGTCTGGGATCCCTCCGTCCGGCTGCTGACCGCCAAGGTCATTGGCACCGCCGCCCTGCCGTACCGCTGCCGGATCTACCTGGAAACCGGCAAGAGCGGGCAGTGGCGCCCGGCATCGTCCTCCTGCAGTTGCCCGGTGGGCGACGACTGCAAGCACGTGGCCGCGGTGCTCTTGGCCAGCAACAGCCAGCACGTCATCTCCAGCCAGGCCTTCGCGCGCGAGCCGGAACCGGCACCGGCTGGCTGGCAGGACTCGTTGGAGGGGCTGATCGGCGGAACGCCGGACCCCGCCCGGCAGGATACCGGCAAGCCGTCGAAGGCCAAGGCGAAAAGTACGTCTCCGCTCGGACTGCAGTTCGACCTCCTGGAACCCGGGCGCCGGCAGGACCGCCAGTACCGGCCCTCGGGCCTCTCCCTGCCGCAGGCCTCCGCGCCGGGCCCGAACTGGACGCGCAAGGCCGGGAACCGGCTGCGCGTCGGGGTCCGTCCGGTGCTGCAGAACGAGACCGGGCGATGGATCCGCAGCAAGCTGCGCTGGAACACCATCAGCTACAAGACCTACGGCCTGCCGCTGGACCCCGAACAGCACCGCTGGTTCAGCCAGTTCGCGCCGCTGCACCGGGCCACCGGCCTCACCTACTTCGGCGAAGACAACGACTGGCTCTTCCTCGACGAGTTCAGCAGCCCGCTCTTGTGGGAACTCTTCGCCGAGGCCAAGCGGCTGGGCATCGCCCTGATCGGCGCCAAGGCCGACACCGTCGTCGAGGTCCTGGAACAGGCCGTGATCGGTCTGGACGCCCACCGCGACGAACCGGCCGACGCTTCCGCTGACGCCGCCACCCCGGAAGCCGCGACGGAAGCCCGCGCGGCCGAAGCCGCGGCGGAAGCCCCCACCCCGGAAACAGGCGGGGAGACCGGGCCGGCGACCGGCGACCTGGTCCTCACGCCGTCGCTGCGGATTGACGGGCGCGAACTGCCCACCGAGACGGCGGGCATCGTCGGCACGCACGGCGTCTACCACTACGCCGTCGACGGACAGACCGTCATCACGCTGGCCCCGACCGGGCATCCGGTGACCGACCAGGAAGCGAACCTGCTGCTCTCCGGCACCCCCCTGAAGGTGCCGGCCGCCGACGTCGAGCAGTTCATGGAGCGCTACTACCCCGTGCTCAGCCAGCGCATCGCCGTCGTCAGCAGCGACGGTTCGGTGAGCTTCCCGGAGATCGTCCCCCCGGAGCTCGTGCTGACCGCCTCCTACCGAAAAGGCAACGTGCTGCAGCTCGGCTGGCACCTCGAGTACCGCCACGGGGACAAGCCGCTGCGCCTGCCGGTCGACGAGCAGCCCGACGGCAGCCACTACCGCGATCTGTCGGCCGAGCAGGACCTGCTGGAGGCGGCCGAGGCGGTGCCGGGCGTGGGCACGACGGCGGCGCGCACCCTCCGGGACATGGCCACCGTGGATTTCACCCGCTACGCGCTTCCGGCGCTCGAACAGCTCGACGGCGTGCGCGTGGATATTGTCGGCGACAAGCCCGACTACCAGGAACTCACCGAGGCACCCGAGCTGACCATCAGCACGGTGGAGACCGACGAGAGCGACTGGTTCGACCTGGGCGTCATGGTCCGCGTGGCCGGCCGCGCCGTCCCGTTCGGGAACATCTTCAAGGCCCTGGCCCGCGGCCAGACGCGGCTGTTGCTGGTGGACAAGTCCTACCTGTCGCTGGAGCAGCCGGTCTTCGACCGGCTCCGCCAGCTCGTGGACGAAGCCCGCCACATGCAGGACCGGGAATCGGGCGAACAGCTGCAGATCAGCCGCTACCAGGCGTCCCTCTGGGAGGACCTTGAGGAAGTCGCCACCGAAACGGTGCAGGCGCGTACCTGGCGCGAATCGGTGCAGGGGCTGCTGGAACTGGAAACAGTTGAGCAGACCCCGCTGCCGGCCGGCCTGCACGCCGACCTCCGCCCCTACCAGGCCGAAGGCTTCAACTGGCTCGCCTTCCTCTGGCGGCACCGGTTGGGCGGCGTGCTGGCGGACGACATGGGACTGGGCAAGACGCTGCAGACCCTGGCCCTGCTGCTGCATGCCAAACAGCAGGGCGACCCGGCCACTGCCCGGCCGTTCCTGGTCGTGGCACCCACCTCGGTGGTGTCCAACTGGGTCAACGAGAGCCGGCGCTTCGCCCCCGACCTCCGGGTCGAGAGCATCACCGACACCCAGGGCCGCGGCCGGCCGCTGTCCGAGATCGCGGCGGACACCGACGTCATCGTCACGTCCTACACGCTGTTCCGGCTGGATTTCGACACCTACAAGGAGATGGACTGGGCCGGGCTGATCCTGGATGAAGCCCAGTTCGTCAAGAACCGCGCCACCAAGGTCCATCAGTGCGCCCGCGATCTGCACGCGCCCTTCAAGATGGCGATCACCGGCACGCCCATGGAGAACAACCTCATGGAGCTCTGGTCCATCTTCTCCATTGTCGCGCCCGGCCTCTTCCCGTCCGCGGTCCGGTTTGTGGACCAGTACCAGCGGCCGATCGAACGCAGCCAGGACAAGGAGCTGCTGCAGAAACTGCGCCACCGGATCAAACCGCTGATGATGCGCCGCAGCAAGGAGGCCGTGGCCGACGACCTGCCCGAGAAGCAGGAGCAGATCCTGGAGGTGGAGCTGACGCCCAAGCACCGGCGGATCTACGACACGCACCTGCAGCGCGAGCGGCAGAAGGTGCTGCGGCTGGTCGAGGACATGGACAAGAACCGGTTCACGATTTTCCAGTCGCTGACCCTGTTGCGGCTCCTGAGCCTGGATCCCTCGCTGGTGGACCCGAAATACTCGTCGGTCCCCTCCAGCAAGCTGGGCGTCCTGTTCGAGCAACTCGAAGACGTCCTCGGCGAGGGGCATCGGGCGCTGATCTTCAGCCAGTTCACCAGCTACCTGAAGAAGACCGCCCAGCAGTTGGACGCGTCCGGCATCGAGTACTGCTATCTGGACGGCTCCACCCGCCGCCGCGCCGACGTCATCGACACGTTCAAGAACGGCAACGCGCCGGTGTTCCTGATCAGCCTCAAGGCCGGCGGCTTCGGCCTGAACCTCACCGAGGCCGACTACTGTTTCCTGCTGGACCCCTGGTGGAACCCGGCCACCGAGGCACAGGCAGTGGACCGCACGCACCGCATCGGCCAGACCAAGAACGTCATGGTCTACCGGATGGTGGCCCGCGGGACGATCGAAGAGAAGGTCATGGCCCTGAAGGAACGCAAGGCCAAACTGATCGCCTCGGTGCTCGAAGATGATGCGATGTTCTCCTCCAAACTCACTGCCACCGACATCCGCGGGCTGTTCGGCGAGTAGCCGGCACCGGCAGCACCTCAGTGCCTACTGCGTTTTGAGTGCCTCAGCGCCTACTGCGTCTTGATTTGCAGCAGCCGCCAGCCTTCGGGCACCTGCGCTTCGATCGCGGCCTTGGCTTCGGCATACGTGTCACCCTCGGCCGACAACTCCTTGGTTTCCACCGGCTGAATGATTCCCACAACTTTGACCACGGACTAAAGATATCCTCGCCCGCCCGTGCACCGCGGGATGCTGCTTGGTGCTTCCGCTCACGCCCTCCGGCCGGAGTGCGGCGCCAGCCGAGTACGCGCCGCCCGCTCACGCCGGCCCGGCCCTTCCCACCAAGCGCCGGGTCGCGCCGACCCGCCATGCGTTTCCTCCCCGGGCAGTCACCTGCCTCCGGCATGCCGGCGCCAGACCAGGTCCAGGCCCGCGTGGGCGCAGTCTATGTTCCAGTCCCTGTACCCCACGCCGAGCGCGTCCGGATGGTCGGAGGCGAACACCACCACCCCCGGGTAGTCCCGGATGAACTCCGCCAGCATGTCGATTCCCTGCCGGTCCAGATCGGCGTCGAGCCGGTTCAGGACCAGCAGCGGCGGATCGCCCAGCGAGGCCCTCGCCAGCATCAGCCGGGCCAGCTCGGAGGTGGTCAACGGTTCGCCGCCGCGCTTGAGCTGGGTCTCCTCGCCCCGCTCCAATTGCCTGATGCGGCCGGCGAGGCCGACGCGTTCCAGGGCCGCCGATCCGTCGTCCGGCGGGAGGTCGGGCCGGCGGTACCGCACGCTGCGGGCGATCGAGCCGCGCTCCACGTACATGCCCGCGGCGGCGTAGCCCACCAGTTTTCGGCGGGTGCGGCTGCCGCTTTCCAGCAGGTGCCGGCCGCCCACCATGGCCACCGCGTGCGGGTCGCTGCGGATCCCGACCAGTGTCTCCAGTGCCTTGGTCCCGGCCGCCGGATCGGCGGTACGGATTCGGATCCGCGCGCCAGCGCCGGCC
>NZ_JBNHGF010000024.1:0-16397 GCF_059091005.1 Arthrobacter sp. Y3223164 | reverse complement strand
GGCGGCAGCGCGGCCAGATCGGCGGGCTGGCCGCCGTCGGGCAGACGCTGGGCATCGTGATGGGCGCGGTGCTGGCCAATCTGGCCGGCGGCTTCGTCCTCGGCTACATCTACTGCGCCGTGTTCCTGCTGGCCAGCATCATCCCATTCGTGATCGCGGGCCGGGACACCCCGTTGCGCAAGGCCGACCGCCCGCCCTTCGCCTGGCCCGGCTTCCTGAAGGGCTTCTGGATCTCCCCCGCCAAGCACCCCGACTTCGGCTGGGCGTGGCTGACCCGCTTCCTGGTCAATCTGGGCAACAACATCTTCACCCTCTACCTGTTCTTCTTCCTCCAGGACGCCGTGGGGCATCCGGACCCGGCCGCCGGCGTGCTGCTGCTGACCGGAGTCTATGCGGCCATGGTGGTGGTGATGGCGGTCGTGGGCGGACCTCTGAGCGACCGGGTGGGGCGCCGCAAGCCGTTCGTCATCGCGTCCTCGGTCACCATCGCAACTGCATCGGTCATCGTGGCCATCACGCCCGCGTGGCCGGCCGTGGTCGGCGCGGCCATGGTCCTCGGCGCGGGCTTCGGCATGTTCCTGGCCGTCGACTTCGCCCTGCTCACGGAGGTGCTGCCGAGCGCCGCCGACCGAGGCAAGGATATGGGCGTCATCAACATCGCCGCCTCGTCGCCGCAGGTGATCGCCCCGTTGATCGCCGCGCCCACCGTGCTCTACCTCGGCGGCTACACGGCGCTGTTCGTGCTCTCCGCCGTGATCGGGCTGCTCGGCGCGGTCTTCGTGGTCAAAATCAAAGGCGTGCGGTAGCCGCGAGCGCTCAGCGGCTAGTCGATGAAGGCTGCCTTCGAGCTGTACTCCTGATAGAGCCGCGCTGCGTCGCCGACCGGCAGCTGTCCGTACTTCAGGGCGGTCAGCAGCCCGTCGAGTTGCGCGCTGGCGGACTCGGCCGTCGAGATCTGCTCCGCGCTGTTGCGGGAATTGGCGAGGCCGGACGCAATCGCGGCGGTAAGGGAGAGGATCGACGCCAGGATGCAGATGACCTGCCAGACGATCGAGGTGCTGGATAGCGAGAAAGCGCCCGCCACCGCCGTGTTGAAATTGTTCTGGCCGAAGCCCGGGCCCGCCGTCAACGCGGCGACGACCGAGCTCCCGACGACGCTGACGTTGGTCAGGCGGTTGCGTTTGGGACGGGCGCGGCGAAGAAAAGCCCTGATCTCATCACGGCGCTGGTCGATTTGCCGGGTCAGGTCCTGACGGTTCTGTGCGTCGTCCATGATGTCCCCGCGCCTTCCGTTAACCAGCCCCGCCCCTGTAGCCGCGAGGTATCGCTGCACCGTATATCAGATTGCCCGCCGAGGGCTACGTTTTTTCACGGACCGAGCAGGATTCGAGAAGCCGGGGCCCTGCGTGGCTGCTACTGTCGGTCGTGATTCGTACAAGGGAGATCGAGATGAGCGCCAACCAGAAGTCCGATGCGGGCGGCTTTTCGGAGGCCGAGCGCGCCGCCATGAAGGAGCGGGCCCAGGAGCTGAAGGCACAGGGGCGCAGCGGTCAGAAGAAGGCCGACAACGAGCGCGCCGTGCTCAACGCTATCGCCGAGATGCCCGACGCCGATCGCGGCCTCGCGGAACGCATTCACGCGCTCGTCACCGCGAACGCGCCGGAGCTTCTGCCCAAGACCTGGTACGGGATGCCTGCGTACGCCAACACGGACGGCAAGGTCGTCTGCTTCTTCCAGGGTGCGGCCAAGTTCCAGGCCCGCTACGCGACCTTCGGATTCAACGATGCGGCCTCGCTCGACGACGGACCGATGTGGCCGGTCTCGTTCGCGCTAGTGGAGTGGACCCCGGCAGTGGAGGAAAAGGTCGAGGCGCTCGTCAAGGCCGCGACCGCCTGAGGGCCCTCTCAGGACCGGCGGAAGCCCACGATGCCGGCGCTGCGTCCGTGGCTTCGCCCTGCAGCCAAAGCCCCGCCCGCACCTAGGCCTGCCGGATCCACCCGGCGCACCCCAGTAGGCTGGGTGGGTGGAAGCCCAGATACTCGCGACCGTCTTTTGCGGTTTGCTCATCGCCGTCGGCATTGCCGGCATCGTCGTCCCCGTGCTGCCCGGCACCATCACCATCGGCATCAGCCTGCTGGTCTGGGCCATCGTCCTGCAGAGCACTTTGGGCTGGGTGGTCTTCGCGATCGGCATGGTGTTCGTGGCCGCCGGCATGCTGGCCAGCCTGGTACTCACCGGGCGCCGGCTGAAACAACGGCAGGTGCCCAACTGGTCAATCCTGGCGGGCGTGCTGGTGGGTGTGGTCGGGATGTTCGTAATTCCCGTCGTCGGACTGTTCATCGGGTTTGCCGCCGGGCTACTGCTCAGCGAATACGCGCGACGGCGGGACTTTGGCCAGGCGGTCGGGGCCAGCTGGGCGGCGCTCAAGGCCGTGGGCCTGGGCATGCTGGTGGAGCTCGGCTGTGCGTTTGCCGCCGGCGCCGTCTGGGTGATCGGCGTGCTGGCGCACTTCTTCTTCTAGCGGGCCCCGGGCCGGCAATCCCAGCCACCGGCTCTTTTAGACCGGCGCGGCGGTGCGGCGGTGCCGCTCTGGCTTCAGGCGATCAGTCCTGCTTCAACAGGCCCGTAGTGCGGTAGGGGATCACCTCGCGCAGGAACATCTGCGTGGAGGTGCGGGTGATGCCCGGGCAGAAGCGGATTTCTTCGCTTACCCGGTACAGATCGTCCGGGCTGCTGGCCACCACTCTGATCAGCAAGTCCGTATCGCCCGCAGGGGCGTGGCATTCCAGCACTTCCGGGATCTTCCTAAGCGCTTCCACCGCATCGTTGAGCTTGCTCTGATCCAATTCGGCACTCACCATGGCCATCACCCCGCGGTTCAAGGCCTCCGGCAGCACCCGGGCCGAGTGCGTGCGCAGACAACCCGAGGCGGCCAGGCGCTCCAGCCGTGTATGGACCGTGCCGCGGGCCAAGCCGAGCCGCTGGGCCAGCATCATCACCGGAATCCGCGGGTCCTTATCCAGCGCCAGCAGGATCCGCCGGTCCGTCGCATCGAGTTGCTGCAAAATGACCACTTCCTGTCGAACGCCGTGCGACCGTTTGAACACTCTGATCAATTGTAAGCCCCACGCTTGCACGGATTGTCGGGAAGGTGCTCTGATACCTATCAGATCGGGCGAAGCCACAAGCTGCCAGTCCGTTGAGGTGCACGGTTCAGGCCCACGAAGCCGGAGCAGTGTCTGCGGGCCCGCGAAGCCCCGACCTTGTTGTTCACACAGCTGAAGACCCCTGCCAGTCCGGATGCCGGACCGCCAGGGGTCTTGCTGTTTGTTTCGGGGCTAAGGGCAGGGCGTCCACGATTGGCCACCAGGTGCATAGCATCGGGGGCCGGTGTAGCCAGGGTAGGGATTGGAAGCCGGAGGCGCGGGGGCAGGAGCCTGCTGCTGTTGACGCCACTGCCGTTCTGCTTCGGCAATTTGCGCCTGTCTCGTCATTTCGGCCTGCCGGGCAGCCTCAGCTGCTGCAGCGGCCTGTGCTGCCGCTTGCTCGGCCGCTGCCCGTTCCGCTTTAGCCCGTTCCTTGGCCGCCTTCTTCTCAGCCGCAATCCGTTTCGCCTTGGCCTTCGCCTCCGCCTTCCGCTTTTCCTCGGCCGCTTTCTTTTCGGCGGCTGCCTTGTCCTCGGCAGCTTTGAGCTTGTCGCGTTTGACCGACAGCTGTTGATGTTTCGCTTCGCCGACTTCTATGGCGTCCGACAAATGGCTGCTGAGTTGCTTCCGGTCAGCGCTGGATAGGGCCGCCCACAGCACAGCATCTGCCGTGTGAGAAGCACTGTGGAGCATGGAGTCCATCGACTTTGCGGCTGCAATGGCCACGGCCAAGGCGGTCACTGCCTCGGCTGTCGCGGACGAAGTGTCGGCCGCATTGCCTGCGGCTGTTTCCTCTACTTGTTTAATTGCCTCTTGGACTTGTCCGGGAATGGTGCAGCCGATCGACGGGTCATACATGCCCTGCGCTGTTCCCGCTGCTTCTGACTGAGCCGCTTGCACCTGACTCAGGTACTTCCGATTGGGTTCGTAGTAGACAGCGTGCCCCAAGCCCCGTCTGGCAATCTCGGCGTTTACTAATGAGTCGCCGACGAAGACTGCCGCCAACGTGCGGCCATACCGGTCGTGACGCTCGACGTCGAAGTCGAGGCGAACCTTCGTGCCGGGCGGAGCGAGCTGTTCAAGATTCTGTGTCGCCTCGTGTCCCAAACATTCGACCGGCTGGCTGGGATCTTTGGTCTCCGGAGTATCGACGTTGAGGAGCCGTACCGTTTCTTCCCGGAAGTTGTAGTTGATGACCAACGTGTCGCCGTCAACGACGCGCACGACCGAGCCTTGATCATGATTCACGGCTCCAACGACGGCGAGGCTTCCGGCTGCTATCCCGGCAGCGGCGACGGCAGCGACGGCAGTTTTCCCGACGATGGTGCTCGTCATGCCCAGCCATGCGCTTGAAAGGGCTGCGCCCAAGGGTGTGACCATTGATCCCCCAACAGTTTCTTATCCGATATTGGTAAAATGAAGAGTATTCATTTTCCCCCATGGCTCGGAGAATCGACGCAGGGCTCGCAGTCGGCCGTGACTGTTTCATCCCAAGTTGGGCATGAGATGCCTGGGCTCGATTGGGCTCACGTCTTTCCCCGGCTCCCCCTGCCTGCAACACTGTTGGGCAGGAACCTTCGCTGTGATGGGTCGCCCCCCCGGCCAGCGTCGACGGCCGGAACGTGGGGACAAGCCATGCAATCACGGCCGGGTCAACACGGGAGGGGTAGCCATGAAGCTCACCAACAGCAAGGCATACAGCGGTATCGCCGTTCATGATCTGCAGGAGGCGCAACGCTTTTACGGCGAGATTCTCGGCCTGAAAACGTCCGAGGAGTACGGGCTGATGTGGCTGCATCTGGCCGGCGGCCGGGACACGCTTGTCTATGAACAGCCTGACGCCGTTCCGGCGAGCTTCACGATCCTCAACTTTCAAGTGGAGGACATCGATGCCGCCGTGACCGGACTGGCCTCTCAGGGAGTCCGGTTCGAGCGTTATGAGGGTTTTGCCCAGGACGACAAGGGCATCTTCCGCGAAGAAGGCCCCTACATCGCATGGTTCAAGGACCCCTCCGGGAACGTACTGTCCGTTTTGCAGGAGAAGTAATAGTAGGAGCTCGACGCGGCCGGCACCTTAAAAAAGTCCAGATCATTTGGTGTGCACGCGGGGGGATGCGTTACCCTTACACACGTGTGATTGCGCGTGAACTCGCGCATTCGGGGCTTTAGCTCAGTTGGTAGAGCGTTTCGTTCGCAATGAAAAGGTCAGGGGTTCGATTCCCCTAAGCTCCACTGAAGATTCGGGATTTGTTTGGTCCCGGTTCCCAGACAAGACACTTTCCACACGCGCCTTGGCAGCGATAAGCGCCTCGAGGCCAACCCTTTTTCTTGTCATGCCGCAGGATTAGGGCGCCAACGGACATCTCGGCTTTGGCAGCAGCATCCATCTCCCAGCCACATCCTGCGCGGACCGGTGGATTTGGAGATCGACGTTCGACGTTTCATGACCCGGTCCCTGCTCGCTCCAGCCTTGACGGACGGCCCTGGGCGCTGTGGACTGGGCGAATGCGGCAGCGGCGGGGGCGCGGCCGCCAACGACGGAAGGCCGAAACATGGACAAGCACCATCAAATAGTGGTTGTCGGCGGCGGCAATGCGGGAATCTCGCTGGCCGCGCGGCTTCGCCGGTGGAAGGTCGAGGACATCGCAATCATCGAACCTCGGGATCAGCACTACTTCCAACCGCTGTTCTCCCATATAGGAGCCGGGGCTGCACGGATGGCCGAAGCGGTCCGACCCCAGGCAGATGTCATGCCGCAGGGGGTTGACTGGATCCGCGGGGAGGCGGCCGATGTGCGGCCGGAGGAGAACGTCGTCGTCCTGGCCGGAGGCGATCGTGTTGGCTACGAGCACTTGGTGGTCTGCCCGGGCCTGCAGTTGGACTGGGGCGATGTCCCGGGGCTGGCCGAGGCCATGGTTTCGCCGCACGGCTCGTCCAACTACGACGGCGCACTTGCCCCCAAGACATGGGACCTGGTGCGAGGGCTGCGCTCCGGCACGGCGGTATTCACCCAGCCGCCGGGGCCCGCAAAGTGCGCAGGCGCCGCCCAAAAAATTGCCTACATGGCCTGTGACTACTGGCGCCAACAGGGCGTGCTGCAGCACATTAACGTGCTCATGGTGGTGCCCACGCCTACCGTCTTCGGGATGCCGGACGTGGACCGGGAGCTGCAGCGCAAGATCGACGAGTACGGAATCACGTTGAGGACCTCCACCACCGTCGCCTCGGTCAACCCCGCGGCGCAGACACTGGTGCTGGACGGCGGGTCGGGGAACCGGGAGGTCCGGTACGACCTGCTGCACGCGGTTCCGCCGCAGTCGGCGCCGAACTGGTTGAAGGCCACGTCGCTGCCGCAGAAAGGGAGCAGTGGCGGCTTCGTCGAGGTGGATCCGGAGACCCTGCGCCATCCGCGATTTCCCAACGTCTGGTCCCTCGGCGACGCCGCCGGAACACGGAACTCCAAGTCCGGCGGGGCGCTCCGCAAACAGACCACGGTCCTGGCGAAGAACCTCACCGCTGTTCTGGGCGGGCGCGCGCCTGACGCGCGCTACAACGGCTACTCAGTCTGCCCGTTCACGCTGAGCCGCCGCACCGCGTTCTTTGCTGAGTTCGACGACCAATATCGCCCCCAACCGAGCTACCCGGGCCTGAGGATGGCCAAGGAGCGGCGCTGGCAGTGGGTGATGGACCGGCGGATCCTCCCGCAGGTCTACTGGCATCTGATCCTGAAGGGACGGGCCTGAGTATCTCGCAGCGAGGCAGGATACAGGCGGCCGGACCGCTGCCGACAGGACGGAGCAGTTCTGGCCGGTTTTTGCGAGCCAGCGTCTTTATGACGTTCGGCTAGAGCGGTTCGATAGCGGCAACTGGCACGCTTTCCCGAGATTCCTTACGGATGAGCCCTTACGTCCGATTGCATCCCTTAGCACCCGTGCCCGCATTCGCGCAGTGCGGCAGCACTATGAACGGATCCAGTTTGATGAAGGCCCTCATCCGCGCGCTCCTGGGAGCAGTCCTCGGGGCGACTATGCTCGCAGCAGCCTTGGTAGTCAGCACTCCGGCCCAAGCCGCGGCACCGCGCAGCGCGACCTACCAGACCTACACCGCTCCAAACGGTGTCAGCAGCAAATACCACGTCTACGCCAACGGCATCGATACGAAGAAGCCGGTCGGCGTCCTATTCGTCTTCCACGGCGACTACTCCTACCCGGCGCAGTCCTATGTCCACCACCCCAATGGATCCATCATGAAGAAGATGGCGGCCGAGGCCGCCAAGAAGAACATGATCATGGTTCCCGTCATCACCCCCGACAAGAAGGGCGGCATCACTTGGTGGGAGGACGCCGACCGCAACGGTGACTACTTCCGGGCACTGGCCGGAACACTGATCGCCGGATACAAGCTCGATGCCCGCCGCATCTGGTTCCACGGTTACTCCGGCGGAGCCGAGTTCATCACCTATGAGCTCCTCACAGACCGCCAGGAGTGGATAAAGGGCGGCGGGGCCACCATCGTCGGCGGCGGCGGATACACGGGCATGGAGACAGCCGCTCCCGCGGCGGTGAAGAAGATGAAGCTGCACTGGATCTGCGGCAGCCGCGACGGACGCGGCGGCACCAGCCTGAAAACCTGGTCAGCCCTGGGCACCGCCCAGAGCGCGGAGAAAAAATACAACAGCCTCGGGTTCATCAACACGAAGATGACCATCCTCCCGGGTGTCACGCACTACACCTATGACATGCCGAAGTTGATCGCCAACGACCTGAAGGCCATGCCGGCCGCCGTCGCCCCAGCCAAGGCCAACTCCGGCGATGTCGCAGCCGTGGACTCCGCAGGCAAGCTCTACCTATACCCCTCAGCCAAGGGGAGGGACTTGAACAAGCGCTCCTACGTTTCGGCCGGATGGGGAGCAGCGCGAGCGGTGGAGATCGCCGACTGGAACGGCGACGGCATCCAGGACCTGATCGCCAACTGGAAGGACGGCCGGCTCACCGTCGACTACGGGCAGAAGAACGGTGGCTTCAAACGCTCCACTCTGGGCACGAGCGGATGGCAGCACAACACCATCCTCGTCACCAGGTGGAGGACCGCCGACGAGTACCCGGGCATCATCGCCAAGAACCGTGACGGCAAGCTGTACTCCTACGCGAATCCCGCCGGCACAAACCCCGACCGGCGGAAGCTGCTGAGCTCCGGCAACTGGAAGGGCATGGACGTGATGGCCATGGACTTCGACGCGGACCAAAAGATGGATCTGATCGCCCGCACCGCGGCCGGGCAGTTGAAGCTCTACCGTTCCAACGGCAAAGGCAAGCTCATCAGCGAGACCCGGAAGGTGATCGCCAAGTCAGGTTGGAATGCCATGACGCACCTGTCCGCTGTCGAGGATCATGTGACCGCCGGTCAGTCCGGCATCCTCGCCCGCGACAGGAAAGGCAACCTGCACTTTTACCCGGTCTCCCCGAAGAAGATTCAACAGCGCACCACTGTAGGTGTAGGCGGCTGGAACGGCCTGAAGATCGGCTCCTAGCTGGGAGTGCCCCGGGCCCCGAGTCCCGGGCCGGCGACAGGCGGCTGCCGCCTGCCGCGAGATAAGAGGTGGGCCGGCCTATTTGGAAGCGCCGCTTCCCAGCGAGGCCAAGAGTTCGTCACAGGCGCGTTCACACCGGCGGCAGGCCTCCGCGCAGACCTTGCAGTGTTCATGCATCTCCGCGTGCTGCCCGCATTCGTCGGCGCAGGCCTGGCAGGCAGTCCGGCAGGCCTCCAGAAGTGCCTTGGTGATATTGGCGTCGTAGCCGGTGTGGCGCGAGAGGACGCGGCCGGCGGCTGCGCAGATGTCGGCGCAGTCCAGATTGGTGCGGATGCACTTGGTGAGGTCGGCAACCATGTCCTCCGAGAGGCACGCGTCGGCGCATGCAGTGCATGTCTGTGCGCATTCGAAGCAGGCGGCAATGCACTCCGCCAGCTTCTGGCGGTCCACGCCGCCCAGGTCCTTGGGGTAGGTATCGAGCATCGAACTGATGTGAGTCATGATCTGCTCCCGTCGTCCGGTTTCCGGCCAGCGGCGGTGGGCCGCTGCGCCAGCCTCTTATGCACCGTAGCCCCTGCTTGGGAGTGTGGCCACGCCGGTAACCATTCCCAGGCCTGGCTATCCCCACTTGACAGATACCCCCGGGGGGTATAGCCTCAGTCTCACCGGAACAAGCGTCACGAGCCCGACAGGGCTTCAACGCAGTGAAGGTTCTCACCGGCTTCGGCGGCGGAGCGTCATTCCGACGGTCTGGCGTTCCCACTTCCCGCAGCCAGCACCGATGATGTGTGAGGAGAACACCATGGCCGAGTCCCTAAACCGGGAACTGTCCCTGACCGCCAAGTCCGCCCAAGGATGCTCCTGCTGCGCCCCGACCGGCGTCTCGAAAGAACGGACCGAGCGCCGCGAGCCGGAGGCTTCGCCGATGGTGCCGGCCGTTCAGGCAGAGTACCGGGTGGCCGGCATGACCTGCGGACACTGCGCCTCCAGCGTTACGGACGCGTTGGGCGCCCTCGACGACGTGAGGGACGTTCAGGTCGACCTCGTTCCCGGCGGCATTTCCACCGTCACCCTTCTGGCGGTATCGCCCGTCAGCGACTCCGCCGTTCGGTCGGCCATCGCCGACGCCGGCTACGAGCTTATTGCCTCCTGAAGATCAGGTTTCCCGCGAAGGGCCGCCCCGACTTCAAAGGCAGGGGCGCCCGCGAAAGAAGAGCCATGAAAAGCGAGCATTCGCAGCACCTCGACAATTCCGGCCAGCACACCCAAAGACCTGGCCCGGAGCATCGGCATCAGGGCCAGGGTCCGATGATGACCGACCATGAAACGCACGGGCAGGCCATGCCGGACGGACCCGCACATTCGGCGGTGGACGAAGAACATGCCGTCCATACGCATGGCCAGCACGCCGGGCACAGCACGGCCATGTTCAAGAACAAGTTCTGGCTGTCCCTGGTCCTTTCGGTCCCGGTGGTGTTCTTCAGCCCGATGTTTGCCATGCTTCTGGGATACACCGTCCCGGGGTTCCCAGGGGCGGCGTGGATCCCCCCGGTACTTGGCACCATTATTTTCTTCTATGGCGGCACCCCCTTCCTGAAGGGCGCGGTGAATGAACTGCGGTCCCGGCAGCCGGGCATGATGCTGCTGATTGGGATGGCCATCACGGTCGCCTTCGCCGCCTCTTGGATCACGACCCTCGGCATCGGCGGGTTCGACCTGGACTTTTGGTGGGAACTGGCGCTGCTGATCGTGATCATGCTGTTGGGCCACTGGATGGAAATGCGTGCCCTGGGCTCCGCGCAGGGAGCGCTCGACGCGCTGGCTGCCCTGCTGCCGGACGAGGCGGACGTGGTCAACAGCGATGGAAGTGTCCGCACCGTGCCGGTCGGGTCCCTCGCCACCGGCGATATCGTGCTGGTGCGCTCCGGTGCCCGCGTGCCCGCGGACGGGCGGATCATCGACGGCGGCGCCGAGTTCGACGAATCGATGATCACCGGGGAATCCAAAACCGTCGGCCGGGCGACCGGCGACACGGTGGTCGCCGGCACGGTCGCGACGGACAACTCGGTGCGGGTCCAGATCACTGCCGTGGGCTCCGACACGGCGCTGGCCGGCATCCAACGCCTCGTGGCCGAGGCCCAGGCATCGTCGTCCCGGGCGCAGGCCCTGGCAGATCGGGCTGCTGCCCTGCTGTTCTACTTCGCGCTGGTGGCCGGCATCATCACCTTTGGCGCCTGGCTGCTGCTCGGAAGTCCCGACGAGGCCGTCGTTCGCACGGTGACCGTTCTGGTCATCGCCTGCCCGCATGCGCTCGGCCTCGCGATCCCGCTGGTCATCGCTATCTCCACCGAACGCGCCGCCCGCTCCGGCGTGCTGATCAAGAACCGCATCGCCCTGGAGCGGATGCGCACCATCGACGTCGTCCTGTTCGACAAGACCGGCACGCTGACCGAAGGCGAACACGCGGTCACCGCCGTCGCCGCAGTGGAGGGCGTGACTGAAGGCGAGCTGCTGGCCCTGGCTGCGGCCGCCGAATCCGACAGCGAACACCCCGTCGCCCGCGCGATCGTCAGGGCTGCCGCCGAACACGCCGAGGCGGCACGACTGGGTCTGACCGGCCGCAACTTCACCTCCAGCACTGGCCGGGGCGTGCGCGCCGTGGTGGACGGGGCCGACATCTCCGTGGGCGGGCCGAACATGCTCCGGGAGTTGAAGCTGGCCGAGGCGGCGGACGTAGCCCAAGAAACTTCGGCCTGGATGGATCGGGGTGCCGGTGTGCTGCACGTGGTTCGCGACGGCAAGATTATCGGGGCGCTGGCCCTGGAAGACAGGGTGCGTCCCGAGTCTCGGGCGGCAGTCAGGGCCTTGCAGGAGCGTGGGCTCAAGGTCGCCATGATCACCGGGGACGCCCGCCAGGTCGCAAACTCCGTGGGTCGCGATCTGGGCATCGACGAGGTCTTCGCCGAGGTCCTGCCGCAGGACAAGGACAAGAAGGTTACCGAACTGCAGCAACGCGGTCTGAAAGTGGCGATGGTCGGCGACGGCGTCAACGACTCGCCAGCTTTGGCCCGCTCCGAAGTGGGCATCGCCATCGGAGCCGGTACAGACGTGGCGATGGAATCTGCCGGCGTCGTGTTGGCGGGCAACGACCCCCGGTCCGTGCTGTCGATGATCGACCTGTCCCGGGCCAGCTACCGCAAGATGATCCAGAACCTGATTTGGGCTACGGGCTACAACATCATCGCCGTGCCGTTGTCCGCCGGTGTGCTTGCCTTCGCCGGAGTCGCCATCTCCCCGGCCATCGCGGCGATCCTGATGTCCGTTTCCACTATTGTGGTCGCCCTCAACGCCCAGGTGCTGCGGCGGATTGACCTGGACCCGGAACGCATCCAGTAGCCAGAGCCTCTGCCCGCGCGGGAACCGTGAAGATGGCCGAGCAGGAAGTGGACCGGGGCTCCAACCCGCAGGCCAAGGAACTGGCACAGACCATCATTGAAGACCAGGAAGGCGAAATCCCTCGCCAGCCTCTGACCACTCTCCCGCGGTGAACCATTGCCGTCCGGGGCGGGTTGTGCAAACATCTGCGTATGAATGCAGATAAGAAGGGTTGCAGGCTCGACGTAGACAGCCAGTATGTTGAGCTGGCCGTCGAGGTCTTTGCGATGCTGGCCGACGCCACCCGCGTGCGCATCATCCTGGCCCTGCGGGATACCGAGCTGCCGGTGAACGAACTGGCCGAGACGGTGGGAAAGTCGCCGGCCGCGGTATCGCAGCATCTGGCGAAACTGCGCCTGGGACGCATCGTGGCGGCGCGGCAGGAGGGCACCAAGGTGTACTACCGGCTGGAGAACGAACATGCCCGGCAGTTGGTTGCCGATGCTGTTTTCCAGGCGGAGCACTCCCTCGGTGGTCTTCCGGCACATCACAGCGCCCCCCGGCCGCAGGCATCATGAGCGCGCATCCGCAGGCCGGACACTCTGCAGCCGGCGAGGCCGAAGAGGCAGCAGACGAGCACGGGCGCGACCACGGCGGTCACGGGCCCAGCGACGATGACCACGACCACGGCAACCACGGGCACGGCCACAGCCACGGCGAGCACCCGCACGGCCACGACCACGATCATCCGACGGGGCTGAAAGGGTTTTTTCACGGGCTTTTTGTCCCGCACAGCCACGACACCGCCGACTCCATCGACGATGCGCTGGAATCCAGTGCAAAGGGCATCCGCGCGGTAAAGCTGAGCCTCGCAGGGCTCGGTGCCACCGCCGTGCTGCAGCTGGTTGTCGTGGTGATCAGCGGCTCGGTCGCCCTGTTGGCCGACACGATCCATAATTTCTCCGATGCGCTGACCGCCATCCCACTGTGGATCGCCTTCATCCTGGGGACGCGGCAGCCCACCCGCCGCTATACGTTTGGCTTTGGCCGGGCCGAGGACCTTGCCGGACTGTTCATCCTGGCCATGATCGCGCTTTCGGCCCTGGGTGCCGGCTGGCAGTCCATTGACCGGCTGCTGAACCCGCAGCCCCTGCACAACCTGGGTTGGGTTCTCGCGGCAGGGCTCGTCGGTTTTGCCGGCAACGAGTTGGTGGCCATCTACCGGATCAGGGTCGGGCGGAGCATCGGCTCGGCCGCCTTGGTGGCCGACGGCATCCACGCCCGCACCGACGGCTTCACGTCGCTGGCCGTGGTTCTGGGTGTCATTGGGGTCTGGCTCGGTTTCCCGCTGGCCGACCCCATCGTTGGCCTGGTCATCACCGCCGCGATCATTGTCCTGCTCTGGGGCACCGCCCGGGACATCGGCCGCCGCCTGCTCGACGGCGTGGAGCCTGAACTCGTCGACCGTGCCGAACAGATTCTGCTGGCCGAGAGCGAAGTCAAGGGACTGACGGAGGTGCGGCTTCGCTGGAATGGCCATCGGCTCAATGTTTCCGCCACGCTTGTGGTGAACCCGGCCATGACCGTCGACGGTTACCATCTTCTCCGGCGACGTCTGACCGCCGGACTCCGCGAGGCGCTTCCCGGAATCGGCTATTTGTCCCTGACGCCTACACCCGCCGGAGCCCTCCGCCCGGACCTGGGTTTGGCGGGCAGGCGTAAATGAGCGTCGTCGGGAAGGATCAGGGCGTGGGTTTCACAGCGGCCGACCGTAGGTACGAGCCCTACGTTCGTCCAATCGATCCGTCGGTTGAACGGCGCGCAGAGACCTGGGCCTGGCGCGGGTGGGACGTACACGTGGAACACGTCGGGGCCCCTGAAGCGCCGGTGCGGATGCTTCTGGTGCACGGCGGGGGAGGGAACGCTGCGGCCATGTGGCCCTTTGCGGCGCATCTGTCGCAACTGGGAGCCCTCGTCACGCTCGTTGACCTTCCGGGCTATGGACGTACGCGTCCCCGCGGAAGCGCGCGCATTTCGTATCAGGATTGGCAGCGGCTTCTGGCGGACCTGGCGGCGCGCATCGCCGATCAGAGGCCGCTGCTGCTCCTGGGGGCCAGTATGGGCGGCATGCTGGCGCTGGATGCGGCTGCCTTGAGCGGCAGGGGCGACCGGGTGATCGTGACGTGCCTGCTCGACGGCACCGACCCCGGCGTTCGCTCGGCCCTCGTGCGTGCCCCGTGGATGGCCCGTCTCGCGGCGCCCTTCCTCAAGGCCATCAGCGGGCCGCCTGAGCGGATGCCTTTTCCGCTGCGGTGGGTCGCTCCGATGCGGAAGATTTCCAACGACCCCGAACTATCCGCCCAGGTCCTGCGCGATTCGCGCGGCGGGGGAGGTTCCATGCCACTGAGCTGGTTCCGGTCGTTCCTAGAGGCCGGCCCGGCAGTGCCGCCGGAGTCATACGGCGGACCGCCCGTCCTGCTGGTCCATCCGGGCGAGGATCGGTGGACCCCCACAGGGATAAGCAGCCGGTTCCTGAGCCGGCTTGCCGGGAACCATCGACTGGTTGAGCTCGAGGGATGCGGACATTTTCCAGTGGAAGAACCGGGGTTCCAGAAGTTCCTCGACGTCGTCCGCGTGGAAGTCGAAACCGTGTCCGGGGCCTGACCCGCAACCGCCGCCAAGTAGTTCAACTGAGTTGACGCCGGAGGCCCAACAGCGCGGCAAGCCGCCGGTCGGTGTCGGCCAGCGCGGTCGTGTCGAAGGTGTTGGTGGTGACCATGAGCTCGTCGGCACCGGTCACCTCCAGCAAGCGTCCGAGCCGCCGGCCCACCTGGTCGGCGGTTCCGTGCACCGAGGCAGCCAGGGACTCGGCCACCAGGCGCTCCTGCCGGGAGGTCATCGGAGCTGACCGGACGGAGTCGGCGGGCGCCAGCGGCGGGAACTCCCCGCGCGTGCGGGACTGCGCCATTGCCCACGCCTCCGGCAGCAGCAGGTCCCGCGCCTCGTCGGCGGTTTCGGCAACGGCCACGGTGGCGGAGGCGATCACGTACGGTTCGGGGCATGAGGCGGAGGGTCGAAAATTTTTCCGGTAGCGAGCCAGAACCCCGCGGGCCGGTTCCGGATCCCGTCCGGTAAAGGCAGGACCGCCCACCACGACGGCGAGGCCGGCCTGGGCGGCAATGTCCACCCCCTTGCCGGTGGCCAACACGAAAAGCGGCGTCGCACCGCCGTCGTACGGGCGGGCGGTGACGGCGGCGCTGCCGTCGAGATAGGCCATCAGTTCTGCCAGGTCCTCGCCGAAGCGGTCCGCGGCGCCCTTCTCCTGCCGCAGCGCCGAGCGTACCGCCGGCGTGAATCCGACGGAGCGTCCTATCCCGAGATCGATCCGGCCGGGAAAAAGTGCCTGCAGGGTGGCGGCCTGTTCGGCCACCACCAGCGGTTGGTGGTTGGGCAGCATCACTCCGCCGGAGCCGACGCGGATGCGTTCGGTCTGCGATGCCACCGCGGCCATCAGCACCGTTGGAGCCGAACCGGCGATCCCCGGCACACCGTGGTGCTCGGCCACCCAGAAGCGGTGGTAGCCCAACTGCTCGGCATGCCGGGCCGGCGGATGGTGGCGCCCAGGGCCGCGGACGCCGAGGTGCCCTCACGGGCGTTGGCGCGGTCCAGGATGGAGACCGGAAGGGAGGCAGGCTGCATACCAGTCACAACGTGGCCGGCAGGCTGGTATTCCATCCCCGCCCGGTCCTGCCGCGCTCAGTGACGGCCCAGCCACCGGCCCCGGCGCATGACGCCGGTGACCGCCAGCGCCTCATCGATGACCACGAGGTCGGCCAACCTGCCGTGAGCGAGGGTGCCGACGCTGCCGGCCAGGCCGATGGTCCGGGCCGGGACCACGGTGGCCGACCGGAGGGCCTGGTCGAAGGGCACTCCGGCCTCGACGGCGTTCCGCAACACGTCCATCATGCCGGCGGTGCCTCCGGCGATGGCTCCGGAGGCCAGGCGGGCCACTCCCGAGTGCACCCGCACCTCCGCCGGTCCCAGGGAGTACACGCCGTCGGATAGTCCGGCGGCCGCCATCGAATCGGTGACCAGGGCGATGTTGTCCGCGCCCAGCAGTTCGAACATGGTCACGACGAGGTCGGGGTGCAGGTGGATGTTGTCCGCGATGAGCTCCACGACGGCGTCGCCGGCGCGGGCGGCCCGGAGGCACGCGCTCACGGCGCCGGGGGAGCGGTGGTGCAGCGGCTCCATTCCGTTGAACAGGTGCGTCACCGTGGGCACCGCCGGCCCCTCGCCAGACCTCAGGGCGAGGGCAGTCCGTGCGTGGCGCAGGGAGCCGGCCG
>NZ_JBNHGF010000023.1:0-17493 GCF_059091005.1 Arthrobacter sp. Y3223164 | reverse complement strand
AGGCCCGCTGGCGCCCGGCCGCCGAACGCGCACTGCGGTCGCTGGCCGCCGCAATGCTGGTCCCGGGCGACCGGATGAAGGCCGTCACGCGCTACCTGAACGAGCACAATATCTGTGGCTTCCTGCGGATCATCGACGTCAGCGCCCCGCTGGACGGAAAGGCCGACGCCGGCGACGATGACCTGGTCACCAAACTGGTCACCAAGGACACCGCCATGGGGCACTGGGTCCGGCGCAAGATCACGGCGCACTACGACTACGTCTGCGTCGACGACCCGGACGAACTGGCACACGTCGCCCGCGGCGTCACCCTGGGCGGCGCGGTAAAGCGCAGCAGCAGCACCACGGAAAAGGACGACCGGCACACCGGGGCGTCCGATTATTTGCTCGGCTTCGACAACCAGGACAAGATTGCCGCCCTCGCCGCGCGGTTGTTGGAACTGCGCGAGACGTACGGCACTGCGGATGCCGAATCCGCCGAACGCGCCCGCGAGCAGCAGGATCTGGGCCGCCGGCTGGCCGCAGCCAAGGCCGTGGCGGCCGACACCCGCGACTGGGAGGAGGTTTCCGCCGAAGCACACGCCGCCGCCGTGGAAGCGGCGGCGGAACGCCTGGAGCAGGCCCGGGATGCCAACGCGGACTTGGAGCAGCTGCGGTTCGAGCTGGAAACGGCGGAACTGGACCTCACGGCCGCCACGGAGAAGATCGGTGTGCTCAAGGGCGACGCCGCCCGGTTGACCGTCGAACTGGACGCCGCGCGCAGTCGCCGGGACACCCTGGCCGCCACCGGTGAGGCCGCCGGGCAACTGACGGACGAACTGGCCTCCGAGCTGGATGCCCTCTTTGCCCCCCACGGGGAGATCACCGACCTGGCCTTCCTGAGGGACGTCTGCACCCGGATCGAGCGCGCGCTGCTGGAATCCCGCGGCCTGCTGGAGCGGACCAGGCTGGAGGCCGGCAACCAGCTGGTGAAGATCTTCGAGTCCTACGGCAGGCAGTGGGGCTCAGACCGCGGCACGTCGCTGGAGGCCGCCGCCGACTACGAGGCGCGCTACCACGACATCGTGGGCGAAGGGCTGCCGCAGCGGGAGGCGGAATTCCGCGAGTACTTCAACAACCGCACCTACGAACGCTTCAGCGACCTGCTCCAGTTGCTGGACGAAGAACGCCGCAGCATTGCGTCCCGCCTGCAGCCGCTGAACCAAATCCTGCGGCGCGTGAAGTACCACGAGGACAGCCACCTGCAGATTGAGATCGCCAACGCGGTGCCGGACGCGTCGCACAAGTTCCGCACCGACCTGAAGAACGCGCTGCCGGTCATGGGCAGGCGGCAGACCGCCGAGGACATGGACGCCCGCTACCTCGCCCTGGAGCGGATTGTGGAGAGGCTGGCCTCCGAGGACGAGCGCCGCTGGCGCGCCGAGGTCCTGGACGTGCGGTCGCACGTGGACATCACCTGCACCAATCTCCTGGCGGACGGCCGCGCCTACACCAACCTGCAGGCCAGCCTGATGTCCGGCGGCGAGGGCCAGCGCTTCACCGCGTTCATCATGGCGTCGGCGCTGGCCTACCAACTGGGCATCGCCGGGCAGGGCTTCAGCACCTTCGGCACGGTGATGATGGACGAGGCCTTCGTGAAATCATCGCTGGCGTTCGCCGAGGCCAGCATCAACGCGCTGCACGAATTCGGTTTCCAGCTGCTGTTGGCCGCCCCCGAGGACAAGGTGGACCTGGCCCGCTTCCTCGGTTCGGTCACCGAAGTCCTGCGCGATGAATCCGCCAACCGGTCGGGCATTCTGGAACGAGGCCACTCCCTGGCGCGGCCGGTGGACATCGTGTTGCGCTGATGGGTTGTCCCCGGCCGCCCTCGATGAACGCCTTCCGTCTGGCCTCCATCAACGCACTCCCCCGGGCGGGCGGGCGTCGCGCCGCCGTATACTTTTGAGCATGCCGATCACGCACCTCAACCGTGGCCTCTACGTCCAGCAGTCCGCCGTCGAGCAATGCGGAGGCGATCTGTGAGCGGCGGTCTCGTCGCCCTGCTCGACGACGTCGCAGCCTTGGCCCGCATCGCGGCCGCCTCGGTGGACGACGTCGCGGCTGGCGCCGCCAAGGCCGGGGCCAAGGCCGCCGGCGTGGTGATCGACGACGCCGCCGTCACCCCGCAGTATGTGTCCGGGGCGGACCCGTCCCGCGAACTGCCGATGATCAAGCGCATCTTCTGGGGCTCGCTCCGGAACAAGCTGCTGATCATCCTGCCGGCGCTGCTGCTGATCAGCGCCTTCATCCCGGGGGCGATCCCGTTCATCCTCATGCTGGGCGGCACCTACCTCTGCTACGAGGGCGCCGAGAAGGTCTGGCACAAGCTGCGCGGCCACCACGCGGCCGAAAAGGCGCCGGCGGTCGAGCGGGGTCCGGAGGCGGAGTCCAAGGTCGTCAAGGGCGCCATCACCACCGACTTCATCCTGTCCTGCGAGATCATGGTGATCTCGATGAACGAGGTGGGCGACGCCTCCCTGTGGGTCCGGGCGCTCATCCTGGTCGTCGTGGCGATTGCGATCACGGTGCTCGTGTACGGCGCCGTCGGGCTCATCGTCAAGATGGACGACATCGGCCTGCACCTGACCACCAAGGACTCCGCGGGCTCGCAGCGCTTCGGCGCGCTGCTCGTCAAGGGCATGCCCGCGGTGCTGGCCGCGATCACCTTCGTCGGCACGATCGCGATGCTCTGGGTCGGCGGCCACATCATGCTCCAAGGGGCATACGACCTCGGCTGGCACGCTCCCTATGACCTGGTCCACGTCCTCGAGGGCCCGTTCGCCGGGATCCCGGTGGCTGGCGGCTTCCTGGCCTGGCTCGTGAACACCCTATGCTCGGCCGTCCTCGGACTCGCCTGGGGCCTGGTCGTCATGGCTATCCTGCACCCGCTGCTCAAGGTGCTGCCGTTCGGCAAGAAGAAGGACGGGCACGAAGAGGGCGACGCCCGCGCCGCCACAGCAGGCCATCGGCCGCCGGGACGCGACGCCGATCCCGCCCCCTGATTCATAAGCTGCCGGGTAGCCTGTTTCCCCGCCGAATACTGGCCTTGGGCCCGCGCAGCGGCTCTTCCATAGCGGTCCCACTCTTGAGGAGTGGGACCGCTTCCGCATTCAGAGATGCTCTACCGTGAGCGGATCGCACGTGACCAAGTCAGCGTCCATCGGTCAACATCGACCGGAGTTCGTCTGCCTGGGCAGCAATGGCCCGCCGCTGGTCTCGAGTAAATCTTCTGGCCTGCACGTTCAGGACGGCGAGGCTGCGATCTTTTCCCACCCCCAAAAGTTGACCCACGCGACGGGTTGCTTCGTCTATGTCCTCTGAATCCTCAATCACCTGAAAGACCTCGTCGCGTCGATCCATTGCATCCAGCAGCGCCTCGAGGGTCATCAAGTGACCCCTCGTCTGCTCCTCCTCATTCATGCGGCGATTCTCCCACGCCGGGAAGAACTACACCCTGCGATGCGGCAAGGGCCGGATTAACAGGCCTGGGACCACTTACAGCCGCACCGTACGCTGGGCAGGCATGGAAGGCACCGCCCCCCCTACAGGCCATCACCGCCCCTTCAGGCGCACGTATGAAATGACGTGTACCTCAGGCCCGTCGTCTAAATCACGTTCACGAACGATGCGACACCGCCCTAGCTTGGGCCGCCCCTGTGTGGCCTGAGGAAAATGGCGACGTTCTACGATCGCTTAGTGTCACTCTGGGGCGAATGGGACGCAATGAGAGCTCCGGCTGCGGCTTACTGGGCAAGCATGCCCCGCTCCACGAGGAGGCGGATGTGTTCGGGTGGTTCACCGGTGAGGTAGTCCGCCGCCGCCGTGAGGAGGACCGGGTCGTTCCTCAGGTAGCCGATGCCCGCATTGCACGGTTGGCAGAGCAGCCCCCTGATGCACTTACCACAGGTCCGATCCCCCGGGCAGCAGTCGTGATCGTGGTCGAGCACCAGCACCTTGTGGATGGTCGGGGTTTTTTTGCAGAGGTGGCAGAGTCCTCCCTGGACTTCCACCAAGGCCAGAAACTGTTCATGGCTGATCCCGAAGCGCGCTTCACGGACCGACTGGGCTCCGCACTCCTTGCAGCGTCCGACGAGGCAGTCCTTGTACCCGGCTGCGGATGTGAACTCGCTCTCCAGCAGCCAGCGTTCGCAGTCGATGCACTTCTTCCTGCCGGACTCGTCGCGCACGGTGGAGTCGGACTTCGGCCGCCGCGGCTCGAGGATCGTCATTTCGCCCTTGCGGCGGTACTGGGAAGCGTGCGAATCACAACAGACAATCGGCACCCTTTGCTTGGCGGGCCGCCCGCACTTTCCGTCCACGATGCCGGGCGCCTGGCAGGTAAGCCCGACCATGGTGGAGCCGCCCCGGGCTTTCTTCGAGCCGACGGGTGTGAAGGGCTTGCCCTTTGTGAACTCCCGATAATGCCACGTGCAGTAAAGCCCTCCCTCCCCTGAGCGTTGGTAGGCCGCTTCGGCGCAGTCCTCGACCGTACACACTGGCCAGGTGATGGCGGCAGCCACGGTGGCCTTGACGACCTGTTCCGCGAGAGCACGGATGTGTTCGGGTCGTTCGCCCGTCAGGTAGGTCGCCGCCGCCACTAGGAGGACTGGGTCGTTCCGCAGGTAGCCGATGCCGGCGTTGCAGGGCTGGCAGAGCAACCCCCGAATGCACCTACCGCAGGTCCGGTCCCCCGGGCAGCAGTCGTGGTCGTGATCCACAACCAGCACCCTGTGAATGGTCGGTGGCTTTTTGCAGAGGTGGCAGACGCCGGTCTGGGCTTCCACGAGGGCAAGAAACGTCTCCTGGTTGATTCCAAAGCGAGATTGACGGCTCCGTTGGGCTCCGCACTCTTTGCAGTTCCCGACCCGACCGTCCCGGGTGTTCTTGGTGGGTGTGAACTCGCTCTCGGGCAGCCATAGTCCACAATCGATGCATTGCTTCCGTTCGAACTCGTCGCGCACCGTGCTGTCCGACCTAGGTGGCCGCGGCGCCAGGATCGTCATTTCGCCCTTATGGCGGTACTGGGCACCGTGCGCGCTGCAGCAGATAATTGGGACCCGTTGCCCGGCGGGACGCCCGCACTTTCCGTTTACCAAACCCGGTCCTTGGCAGGTCAACCCGGCGAGCACCGATCCACCTCGGGCGGACCGTGTGCCGGGTGGGGTGAACGGCTTGCCGCGCTGGTACTCCTGGTAATGCAAGGCGCAGTACAGGCCCGAGTCGCCTGAGCGGCTGCATGCTTTGCATTCGCAGCCGTTGACGGTGCAGACTGGCCAATTTTCGAGGATGGCCTTGAGCGCTTCTTCCATGTGCGCATACTAGCGACCGGCTCTGTCGCTTTGGGCGGACAGGCCGATCAGCCACATCGGGCGCCCTCTGGACGTAATCCGGCCCAAGGCGTAAGGCATCGTCTGACCACCGCCAAAACGGCCCGGAACCTCACATCAGCTTGGTCTGTCTCCGACGGCAGCCAGGGCTGCGGTCTGCTTCGGAGCAAGGATGCCGCGGCGGCAGGCGGTGCGCTGGCGGATGAGCCAGGCGGCCAGCGCCCGTTCGGTCGCGTCCGCCGCTGGTTCCAGATGCGGGCCGGAGCCCGGAAAGTCCGTACCCTGCCTGTCTCGGGGTTGAGGGTGCGTCGCTACGTCCTACAAAGGTGCCAGTTGCGGTATTAATAACCACATCGGCACCACGTACAAGAAATCGTGCCTTATCAATCCGATTACCACCGATGGGCTTGAATCAATCCGCAGTGCACCGGCGACGCCTTGGACCGTCAGCGATTTGTGATTACTTGGTGTCGCCAAATAAGGCGTTGGGTTGCCATGTATCAGGCCATGGAAGTCATATCCCCCCCCCATCCTGACCGATCGTCTCCCCACACGTCTTGGCGAGGATCTCGTCTGCTAGCGTGACGTACCCCTTTTTTCCCGTCGAGATATAGGATGTCGGATATCTGGTTGAACGATTGTCTCGCCGTGCAGAGGGCACTTTCTGGGGGTTCATGTGCGTTTTAGGTTGGCTGTCCCCGCGGCGTTGATGAGCCTAGTGCTTGGAGGATGCGGCGCCGCTGCGGAGGCCGAACCGGAGCACAAATGGTCCGGTTCGTTTCAGGTCACGCTCAACGAGGAAACCACGGCAAGCTTCCTCGACGGCTACTCTTTCCAGGTCGATCTGAGCCTGGACCAACCGATGCGTGACCACTTCAATGTCGTAGATGCGGCTGAGCTAGGTATGACCGAGCTCTCCTACAACGTGCCCAGCTTCGCTACGGTTCAAAGCACCACGGAGGGTGACCGCGAGATGCCTTTCGGAATGCTAGCGACCCTGCGTGTGCACGGCACTTTCGATGCGGGCTCTACCGTCTGTTCCACCTTTGCCTCGCCTGCATCCCCTTGCATGCTGCTGCTTAGCAGCATCGGACTTCAGGATTTCGAGGGGACGGAGGTCCTCATGCACGATTACCGCGAAAAGGTGGCGTTTGGCAAAGAGCCCCTGACCTCGCGATCTCACGGACTTATCAAGCCGGAAATAACGGTGCCTACCGAGGACGTCGACGCGCTGCTCGAGGAGATTTACGCGGTCGAGCGGTTGACTGTGACGCTGTTCGATGACGGGGCGGGCCTGGAGATAGATCCGGCCTGTCCCTTGAGGGAAGACCACGGAGCCCCGAAGTACGAGGAGTACCTCGGCATGCTGGACATTCCGTGCGGCGCATCGCAAACCGACTGACACCTTCTGCTGGGCTGGGCAGGAACGGCTACATGGGCAGGTAGAGTCTGCGGCATGGGAAACATGAGACCGGCGCCGGTGATCAATGAAGCTGTTGTGAATCGCTTTCGTCGCGATGCGGAACCCGCGAGGCCTACGCCGCTTGTACCGGAACCCGGGATGGAACCGCCGCTTCCTTCGTACCCACGCTCCGAAAAGCCCCTTCGCCAGCAGAGCCTCGAAACTGTCGAAAAGTGGCCAAAACTGGACGTAATCGGGTCGGTGCTAAGTCCGGAGCTGCGGCATGCAAGGATCTCGGAGACTTTCACCGTGGGCGATCAGTTCTTGGTTTTCACCGGACGTGGGAAGGCTACCGACGGAACTCCGTTCAATCACGTGGAAGTCAGGGCCGCCAGCGGTGAAATCCTGCGCAAGGTCGAGTTGCCCTACCAGGGCTACCTGAACTCTCTCGCAGCCGACTGCGTCATCGCGCACCAAGACGAAATTGCACGAGTCTACTCACCTGATGCCACCCTCGAAGGCGCCTTCTCATTCAAGGATTTGCCCGAAATTGGCGTCGCCAAGAGTCTTCACGATCAGTTTTATCGAGATCAGGATCTTCCCTTTTCAATGCCGCGAAAGGATGTCCGTCCCCGTTGTGTGACCGCAAGCCTTACACGCCGTTTACTTGCCGTCACCATGGTGGACCACGTGTTCGTTTACGACTTTGACGGGAACGTCTTAATGGCCGCCAGCCTCCCTCGGACTCCGTCACGTGAGGACTGGGTTTACTTCGTGCGGTTCAGCCGGAACGGAAGCTCGCTGTACGTCGGTGGCTACTCGGGCTTGGTCGTAAGAGTGGATCTCCAAGGAGTTGTTCAGGACACATGGCGGCTTGGACAGGCCCCGTGGAGGGCAGTCGAATGCGAGGGCGGACTATCAGGTATCACTTCTGCCCACAGTGCGTTCCGCTTGGAGTCGGGCGGTGTGATTCACCTTGAGCCGCCTGCCACGCTCCCCGTCGGGGAGATGATCGGTAGCTTCATGGTCTCGACTGAACGCAAGGAAATTGCGGTCTTCGATCTTGGCTCACTATCCGGGTTCCGCGTGACACTCCCCCAGCCGCGAACAGCCTGTTACTCGGAGAATGGCCGACTAGTATTCGAGACGGCTACTAAGAAGTTCATTTTAAAGGACTAGGTACCAACTGCTGTTGCCAACGACTTAGCGGCCGTAGGAGTCTAGGAATGACTCGGTCTCCCGCTCGCCTAGAGTTCGAAAACAGCATTCGGGTCTTCCATGGCGCGCCTCAGCTCTCCAAGGTTGCCGATGCCAGCGAGGGGTGAAGTCTGCGCAACTTCGACAATGCCTCCGACAATGGTCTGCATTGCCGCGACGTCGCGAGACTCGAGCGCCAAGTCCAGGCTTTCGAACAGCGACTTGTTTGTCTCGCGGCGCTCTTCAAAGATCCGGTCGAAGTACTCCCGCAAAGTCTCCTTATAGGCCTGAATCCGCTGGACCTCAGTCTCGCGATATGTCCTGAGCTTCTCTCGTTTGGTGCTTTCGGACTGGTGGACCTGGACCATCTCGCGCACACCGTCCACTAGATGGATGAGTGCGCCCAGCGCATCGGTTTGGGTGGACTATGTGAAGCCTCAACCACGTTCCCCGAGAGAGTCTCCCCCTTTAGGACGTTCTTCTGATCAGGCATCCGCCGTCTCCGTATCTGCATCTCGGTACTTGAAGGTGAGCTGTTCGGTGTTCGCGTCCAAGGTGCCGTGCTTGTCAACGATCGGTGCTGCTACTACATCCCCCACCGAGGTGACGAGCACCAAAGCCGTCTGGAGCCGCTCCTCGTGAGAGTTCATATTAAAGGGCTCGGATTCGAGCAGGTCGAGAGCTTTCGCTGTCCGAGACACCAGCATGGTCAGGACGTCGCTCAGCTCGCGTGCCCGTTTTCGCACCCCACGGAGGACTTCATCACGTTCATCCAGTCGCGCAACCTCAGATTCCACTTCCGCACAGTGCGCGTCCGCCGCGTTCTGGGCCTTTACTCCCTAACCTTTAACTGCGAGGCCGGCGAACAAGAGACCGGAGCCCGCAGCTGCGACATTGATAGCAGGTCTGCCCAGCTTTCCGCCCCAACCACCGGAAGCTTCGCTTCCGCCGCCGAAAAATGCGAGCATCGCTTTCTCCTGAACCGCCCCATTGAGGGCGACCAGCGGGGTCCCTGTGCTGGCTTTGGCCCAACGTTTCGCTGCCGCGGGAAGGGCTGCGCGGGTCGTGCGACTTGCGGCTAATGAACCGAAGAGGCCAAAGGCCCAGCCGGCGACGTCCGAGTTGAGCTTAGCCATTTCCACTACCGGCTTCGTTGGACCGTCGACTCCGTCTAGGATGAAGCACGCTTTCACCCGGACCTGCTTGTCCTGACGCTCAAGGAAGGCCCGCATCCGGAGGATGACATCCCGAAAGCCGATCCTGCGACCGGCGTCCTGATTCGCTCCGTTGACGATGCCGCCGGAGCCATAGCAGAGAGTGTTCGCGGCGTCTGCAATCAAATTTCAAGGCGCACCTAGGTTCTTGGCTTCCGCGCGATCTCCGCGGCCGTACATCAGGTCACAGCGAAGTGCCCTACCGACTCTCAGCAGGCATCGGAGGAGACCACACGATTGACGACTTCATCGAAGGCTTCGGAAGACAGACAGAAATGGACCGCGGTCATCACATGCATGAGCAATGGGCCGGAGGATGTGCCGGGCGCCGCTAGAGGTTAGCCAGTCAGGAACGCTTGCGTGAAAACCGAAGGAGCCTTGCCTCACGTTCGCGTCGCTCGCGGCGAATCTCCTTCACCGTCTCTTCGAACGGTTGCTTGAGTTCAGCCTCACGCGCTTTTCGTCGAGCCTCCACTATCTCGGGAGCGAGACTTATCGGTCTAAACTCAACGGTCGCTCTGGCTGCCATCCTCTTCACCTCCATCGTTCTCTAATTGTATCGCCACAGAGCCTTTGTCAAGCTCTCGTGCCGACGCGCGCCGCCCGCGTTCCGCCGCTGCACAGAATGAAGCGAGCACATCTGCGACAAATCGGAGATTTACTTCATCAGACTGGTCGAAGCTCCCAGGGGCGGTCGAATCCAGCGAGAGGATCCCATACAGCTCGCTATCCTGTGACACAGACGCTGCGGTGAATGAAGCATAGTCGCGCCCCACAACCTCGTTCTCACGATAAGTTTCACTCACCCCGTTGAGAAGCTCGATCATCGCCGCGAAGCGCTCGGATCCATCCCTGTGTACGCTTGGCTCGTCGGCCCTGCCCTCCGATACAAACGGTACGAGTTGAGACGCTCCGTTGACCGCTGTAAGCGTGTAGAAGACGGCACGGACACCTTCCACGGCAGGATATATCGATCCTGCCAGCCCTCTGACCGCTTCACTGATCGCTTGGTCTCGAACCAGTTCGCGCTCTTTCCTGCCCTTTGTGTTTGTTGCAGGAATTCTTGAGACGAGGGACGCGACAAGCCTCAAGCAGGTACGCTCGCGGGCGTCTATCACGTCCTGGTTCCGCTGAATATGCTCGCCGTAATGCTCCTTCACTCCGAGCGGCACAGCACCGATCAGGATCAAGGCTGTGCCGGACGCGACGTACAGCCAATCCAGATTGCTGCCGATGTGGGTCGAGATGAGAAGGCCACCGAAAACCGGAAGAACCCATGGAGCCACCGCCATGTAGAAGTACCGTCTCGCAACCCAGCCGACGACGGACCAGTACACTCGTTTCACCAAACCTCGATCCTTGGGATCAGTTTTCGCCAGACTCCACCAGAGTTTGCCTCCGCAAACGATGCTAGCTCTTCGAGGCACCCTCCTCGCTTGGGACACGGCTAGGCGTCTGCGCCGGCATGTCTGAGCATGTATCCGCGGCCCTTGCGGGTGTCGTGAATGCCGCGCCCCGCGCCGCTGGTGGCAGATCAGGATCAGGCTGCAGTAGCCGAGAATCCTGCCTCTCGCAGGAGCCAAGCAGCTGCGTTCGCCGCTGCACGCTCATCGTGCCCCTGGTACAGCAGACGCGCCTCGGCCTCCGAACGGACCGCCTCCATCGTCCCTGCCGTCATCCCCCACCCGGCCAGCTTCGAACGCAGTCCGGCCAGCCACGCACGCTGTTCGCTCACGGGCACGGTTACAGCCGGGAAATCGGTGCGAGAGGCGCGCGGACCGTCAAGCGCCATGCCCGCCTTGATCCGCCGCTGCCGGGCCAGAGGACCATCCTCAATCTCCACCTTTGAGAGCACCCAGAAAGCTACTGCTGCGGCCGCTCCCCTACCGGCCACCATTTTCTCAGCCCGGCGGGTCAGTTCGCGCTCCAGAGTGGCGTCCACTGCTGCCGGGTAAAAGCGACCAGCAAACGCTGCGGTTGCAGCAGCAATCCAAGACTCGGTGCCGCCCCCATCACCGCCCTTGGATACCGTTATCCCCTGCAGCACGTGGTCCACAATTTCCTTGGCTTCCATCTTCTTGGCGCGGTGCGTGTTGAACCGCTCGTTGAATTCGTCGGCTTGTTCGCGCCAAGCCTTCTCAGCTGCAGCGCGGGCCTCGGTGCAACCATGCTCGGCGGCGTACGCATCCAGTGCCGTCATCAGTTCCGTGGGGTCCCCTTCCGCGGTAATGCCGGCCGCGGCCAGGACCTTCCGATCGGAGGCAGCATTCCGCTTCGAGACCGCTAAGACGGCGACCGGATCAACGCCGGCAGCATCGGCGACCGCCACCAGCCAAGCCCGGTGACCGAGGCCGTCCGCATACCCCCATGCCGGGTGGGCCACGGAAGCGAGGATGGCGCCGGGCAGGGATTCTGCGCCCTCCTCCCCCGCCAGCCGTTGAGTTGCTTCCCGTTGGTCCTTGGCGGTGGCTTTCTGCTCTGCGGTGAGCCGGCGCGCAGCCCGGAATCGGCGTGGCACCGACTTCCGCGCCGTCGGCAATTCATGGAGCCAGCCCATCTCGACGACCTGATTCAGAGCCCGCTTCGCTGTCGCTGTGGACCACCCGGTCAGCAGGGCCACGCGGGGGTAGCTCAGCTGCGCCGTCTCCCAGCCTTTCTCCTCCACTGAGCCAAGCAACTCAGTTGCCGCGACGGCGAGCATGACCCTGGCTCGCAGTTGGTGCGCCGGACTCATCCGCGCCTGGTTCAGAACCCGCCTGATCCGGTATCGAGTCTTTTGGAGCGTTATCCAGAATTTTGGATAACCGTTGAACGCACTCACAAGGCAAGGGAGCAGCTTTTCAGGCTTATTAGGGTTTATCGCCTTATTTAACTGCCGCAGCATCCTTCACCACGCGATGCCCTCGGTCTTCCGAAATATCTGCAGCACCATTTCCGGGTCCTCTCGCAGCCAGCCAGCCGGCACGTACCGCCCATCGGGGAGATACGTCGTGGGAGCAAAGAGCCACTGCGTCAAGTCGTTCTCGCCGTAACCACGCTCCTTGGCCACCGCGAGCAGCTCCGAAATAACCGGCAGCACTTGGCCGCCGGTGAACTGGAGGGCAGGGTAGAAAACCTCCTCGCCGGGCAGTTCGATCCCGATCAACTTTCCCTGCGCGCGGAGCTCCGCCGCGGATTGGCCAAGCAGCTCGGTGGCCTCGGCTTCGCTATACGGCCGACAACTCTGCCTCAGACGGCGAAAGAACCGAGCAGTGTTGAAGAGCCCTTGCGCATGCTGGCGCGATATCTTCTTCCATCCGGGGCAGAGCTCCTCCACAACAACGGGGACCAGGTCCGCCGCCTCCCGGCAGGCCGCAACGGTGACTGTCACAGTGCGGGCATCATCATCGTGGTCGACACGCACTGTGAGGCCCGGTGAGTCAAGTCGTCCGTCAGTTCCGCCACTTGGGCGGTGATGTCTGCACTGACCGGCAACCGATAGTGGTGGAGTTCCAAGGCGGGTTTCATCATCCCAAGCTAGCGGCCTGCAGTGACGGGAAGGAATCTTCCTCCCGCCGCACACATGGATGCCCATGGAAGAAAAGTTTGCTCGTGAACTTGTCAACGCCCAAGCACCTGAGTGCGATGCCCCTTAGGGCGAGCCGTTTGGAAAGGACCTCATCACAGGCCGCAGAAGCGCTTTGTCATGCACATCTGAGAGGTCTGGAACGCAATTCAGAATCCCCAACCTTGCGAAGTCGCGCTCGGTTTGAACCCCTACAGCCCCGACGATCCCCTCGCCAGAGATGCGGTACATGTTCATTGAGTACTCGGGAGAATTCGGGATCACCTCCCCGAGGCCGCGAAACATGAACCCAACAATCAGGTCCAAGCCCGTAGAAGAGACGTCCACCAAGAACATTTCATGGTCACCAGAGGTGAAGGACACGGGCGAATCTTCGCTAACTCGACCCCGAGCAGCTTCAGACAACTTCGATCTGTCGTAGGCAACCACGTGCAGGGACAAGGACTTCATCCCCGGTCGATCCTGGATGAAGATGGCATCTCGCTGTCTCAGCCTGCCGGCCAGAGGGAGCCAACCCGGAAATGTTGTGTAAACGTGCGCGAATTGTTGCATGTGCAATTCACCCAAAGCGGGCAGCCGGGTCGACAACCTCTCGCCACCCTCTTCGGACTGCGCAGAGGTCCATCCGCTCTTGTGGTAATGGCACTTGGCAACCCCACTTTGGCCGACCTTCACCGTTGTTTCCGCGACCGGCAGGATGCCTTCATTCTGTGGCCTGAATTCAGAGAGAAACAAGCCGCTTCGCCGCTCCCACGGCGTTGACAAGATGATGCCGCCATCCGAATTGACGATGAGTCGTGCGAGCAACCGAAATTCACCGCTCTCGTATTCACGAACGGCGATCCGTATCGACCTCTTGATCTTCGGAGCAGGTTCGATGATGGCGTTCTCAACACTCAAAATCTTATCCATTCAACCGATCCTATGCTCAGTGCGGACACGACTGCGATTGCGGATTGAAAGGTTTCGAAGGCCTCATCTTCCTTGGCTTGTAACGCCGCGTGCGTACACGCTTTTCTATACGTGCGACGTCGGGTGCACTGTTCGCGTGTATCCGATCATTTGATGGGGTGAGACGTGAAGTCCCGTCCCGGCTATCCTCTCTGCCATGGGATCAGCGTGGGATCCCGGGCTGCCGGGAGTGCTGCGGCTGCCGTCGGGGAGGCTGTTGCGCGGCCGCGCGCTGCGTCTTCCGCTGCCGCCGGGTCCCGCGCCGGAATTCGCCTTGTACCTGAAGCACCGGACGCCGGCCCCCACCCTGTGGGAGCAGGGGTGGGTGCGCTGGCGCGATCTCCGGCTGCCGGAAGACCTGTCGGACGCCGAGGCGGCCTTCCGCGAAGCCTGGCTGCGCGCCGGGGACGAACGGGTGGAGGTCGCCTGCTACGGAGGCCGGGGGCGGACCGGCACAGCGCTGGCCTGCATCGCGGTTCTCGACGGCGTTCCCGCCGCCGAGGCCACCCGCTACGTACGTGAGCACTACCGCCCCGGCGCCGTCGAAACCCCGTGCCAGCGACGGTTTGTGCGCCGGTTCCCCCTACGCCAGTAGCGGGCTGCGCCTCCTACGCGAGCACGCTGCGGTAAAGACTAAGGGTCTTCTCGGCGATGGAGTCCCAGGAGAAGTGCTCCTCGGCGCGCCGGCGGCCCGCCTCGCCCTGGCGGCGGGCGGCGGCCGGGTCATCCAGCGTCTTGTTGAGTGCGGCGGCGAAATCGCGGACAAACTGTTCCTCGTCCAGCGGGGTGCCCGTCCCGTCGCTCGCCTGCTCCAACGGCACCAGCGTGCCGGTGACGCCGTCCTCGACGACCTCCGGAATGCCGCCGGTGGCGCTGGCTACCACCGGGGCACCGCAGGCCATGGCTTCAAGGTTCACGATGCCCAGCGGTTCGTAGATCGACGGGCACGCGAAGACGGTGGCATGGCTGAGCACCTGGATCAGTTCCGGCCGCGGGAGCATCCGCTCGATCACCACGACGCCGTCGCGGCTCCCGCGCAGCCCGGCCACCAGGGCATTCACCGAGGCCGCCAGTTCCGGGGTGTCGGCGGCGCCGGCACACAGCACCAGCTGTACTTCCGGCGGCAGCAACGCCGCGGCGCGCAGCAGGTACGGCACGCCCTTCTGCCGGGTAATCCGCCCCACGAAGACCACGCTGGGCCGGTCCGGGTCGATTCCCAAGGCGCGCACAGCGTCGTCGTCGTCATCCGGTTTCCATTCCTGCACGTCCACGCCGTTGTGGACCACGTGCACCCGGTCCGGATCCACATCGGGGTAGCTGCGCAGAATGTCCCTGCGCATCCCGGCGGAAACGGCCACGACGGCGGCGGCCGCCTCGTAGGCGGTGCGCTCCGCCCAGGACGAGAGCCGATAGCCCCCACCCAACTGCTCCGCCTTCCACGGTCGCAACGGTTCCAGCGAATGCGCGCTGAGCACGTGCGGCACATCGTGCAGCAGCGACCCCAAATGCCCGGCCATATTGGCATACCAGGTGTGGGAATGAATCAGGTCCGCGCCGGCGAAGCCGTCAAGCATCTCAAGGTCGACGCCGAGGGTCTGCACCGCGGCATTGGCTTTCCGCAGTCCGGCCGGGACCCCGTAGCTGCGCACCGTCGCGCCATGGAAGTCGGACGGCCGGTCGGCCCCGAAGGCATGCACGTGCAGATCCACCCTGCCGGCCAGCACCCGGCTGAGCTCGGCCACGTGAACGCCGGCTCCGCCGTAGATTTCCGGCGGGAATTCTTTTGTCACAATGTCTACACGCACGACACCTAACGTAGTGCACGCCCGGCCCTTCCTCTACTGTGTGTTGACAAGGGGGACGTGTGTCGGTCCGGCACTGGACCGCGAATGCGATGGGATGGACGATGCCACAGAAGAAGGTTTTGGCCGTTGTGCTAGCCGGCGGCGAGGGAAAGCGCCTGATGCCGCTCACAGCCGACCGGGCCAAACCGGCCGTGCCCTTTGCGGGCAGCTACCGGCTGATCGATTTCGCGTTGTCCAACCTGGTCAATTCCGGATACCGGGAGATCGTGGTGCTGACGCAGTACAAATCGCACAGCCTGGACCGGCACATTTCCGAAACCTGGCGCATGGCTGCGCAGCTGGGCAACTACGTTGCCTCGGTACCGGCGCAGCAACGGCGGGGCAAGAGCTGGTTTCTGGGCAGCGCCAATGCCATCTACCAGTCCCTGAACCTGATCCATGACGCCCGGCCGGACATCGTGGTGGTGGTCGGCGCGGACCACGTCTACCGGATGGACTTCTCCCAGATGGTGGAGGAGCACATAGCGTCCGGCGCGGCCGCCAGTGTGGCCGCGGTGCGCCAGCCGCTCGCGCTGGCCAATCAGTTTGGCGTGATCGAGTCCGAGCCCGATGCGCCCACCAAGATCCGCGCCTTCGTGGAGAAGCCCGCGACCACTCCCGGCCTGGCGGATGACCCGGACAGTTTCCTGGCGTCCATGGGAAACTACGTCTTCAACACTGACGCACTGCTGCAGGCCCTGGAAGCCGACGCCGAACGGTTGGACACCAACCACGACATGGGCGGCGACATCATCCCCTATTTCGTGGAACGCGGCGAAGCGGCCGTCTACGATTTCACCGCGAACGACATTCCCGGCTCCACCGGGGCCGACCAGCAGTACTGGCGCGACGTCGGCACGCTGGATTCCTACTACGAGGCCCACATGGACCTGATCAGCCCGCTGCCCGCCTTCAACCTCTACAACCTGCGGTGGCCGATCTATACGCGCCAGTCGGTGTCTCCCCCGGCCAAGCTGGTGCGCGGAGTCAGCGGCACCGCCGGCACGGCGCACGACTCCCTCCTGTCCCAGGGCGTGGTGGTTTCGGGAGCAGAAGTCACCGAGTCGGTGCTCTCCACCGACGTCTTCGTCGCCGAAGGCGCCCAGATCCACGGGAGCGTGCTGTTGGACAAGGTGACGGTGGGTGAGGGAGCCGTGGTCCGGAGGGCCATAGTGGACAAGAACGTCCGCATCCCGGCCGGTGCCACCATCGGCGTCGATCCGGAACTGGACCGCGCGCGGGGCTTCACTGTCACCGAGTCCGGGCTGACCGTCCTGAGCAAGGACCAGAAGGTGATCCTCGGCCCCACGGCGAGCGCCGAGCACAAGGCTGCTTCTTTGTAACAGCGGGCACAAGTTCATGGCGTTGTCCCGCCGCCCATTCTGTTGAAGGGAGGGTGCCGCTTGCGCCCGGACCGCGGACTGCAGGCGGTACGGTAGCGAAGTGCCTCAACCTCAGTCACCGGAGTCCCGCCCTGCCCGGCCCGGAGAGCCCGCGGGGCCGCAGGATCCGGGGCCGCGCGCCACACCTTGGCTGCTCCGCGTCGGACCGGGGCTGCTCTTTGCGGCGGCCGCCGTAGTTGCCGCCCACGGCCTGCACTGGCTCGCGCCGGCCGTCCCGGTGATGAGCTTCGCCGTGGTGCTGGGTATCCTGGCGGCGAACCTGCCGCCTACTGCTTCGTGGACGGCTGGAGCGGCGCTTCCCGGGCTGGCCTTCTGCGGACGGGCGCTGATGCGTGCAGGGATTGTGCTGCTGGGCGCCCGGCTGGCGCTCTCGGACCTGGCCGAGCTGGGCTGGTTCGCCTTGGTGCTGGTGGTCCTGGTGCTGTTGCTGGCGTTCGGCGGAACCTTCCTGTTAGCGCGCTGGCATCGTTTGCCCGGCGACCAGCCCGTGCTGCTGGCCGCCGGATTCTCCATCTGCGGGGCCTCGGCCATCGGCGCCGTCGCCGCGGCCC
>NZ_JBNHGF010000022.1:0-17675 GCF_059091005.1 Arthrobacter sp. Y3223164 | reverse complement strand
GAGTGGTGGACTTCACGCTTAAACAGCTGCAGTACTTTGTTGCAGTCGCTGACCACGGCTCAATCTCGGCCGCAACGCCATCCGCGCCAGCTACGACATCACCGACGCCCCGTCCGGGATCCGCCGCAACGACGAGGCCGCCGAGGTGCTGCGCGCCAACGGGCACCGCGCCCGCGTCATCGAGCTGAACGGCGACCTGCTGTTCGCCGGCACGGAATCCATGGTGCGCGAGGTCAGCGACCTGGACGATTCCGTGGAACTCGTCATCCTGGACATGCGCCGGGTGGACGAAACCGCCCCGGTCGCCCTGGACATGCTGGAGCAGCTTCGCGCCTCGCTCGCGGACGCCGGGCGCGAACTGGTGATGATCGACGGCGAGGGCGCCTTGGCCCAGCGGTTCGAGGAATCCGGGCGGCCGGTGCCGTCGTTCGCCACCCGCAGCACCGCCGTCGAATTCGCCGAAAACCGGCTGATCGCCGGATACGGCGATCAGCTCTGTATGCCCGCCACCGTGGATGTGGCCGACTCCCCTGCGCTCAGCCCGCTCGACCGGGAGGACTCCGCCGCGCTCGCGGAGCTGATGGAAGAGCGCAGCTATGACGACGGCGAGCTCATCCGCCGGGTTGGCCAGCGCTTCGCCGGCGTCTATTTCATCCTGTCCGGCCGCGTCACCACCACCTCCACCGGGCCGGAGAACATCAGGGTCAAACTCACCACCCTCAGCGCCGGCATGACGTTCGGCGAAATGGCGCTGGGCAGCGCGGACCGGCAGGAAACCACCGTGCGCGCCGATGGCCCGGTTCGGGTCAAGCTCCTCCCGGCCGAAACCATGAACCGGCTGGAGAGCGAAAACCCGCGCCTCGCCGTCGAGCTCTGGAAAGCCCTGACCCGCGACGCGTACGCACACGTGGACCGCTACATGCGCGAAACGGCCGTGCGCATCCGCGACTGACGGCTCAGAACGGGTACTGCGCGTGCCCGTTCTGCTGGATGGTGATCCAGCGCTCCTCAGTGAACGAATTGATGCCGGCCTGCCCGCCGAACTTTCCGTAGCCCGACTCCTGGATGCCGCCGAACGGGGCCATCGGTTCATCCAGCACCGGCTGGTCGTTAACGTGGCCAATGCCGGTCTTGAGCCGCTGCGCCACCTCGATGCCCTCGGCCAGGTTCTCCGTGATGACACCGGAGGTAAGGCCGTAGTGCGTGTCGTTCGCCAGCCTCACCGCCTGTTCCGGGCCGTCCACCTCCATCACCGTGGTCGCCGAACCGAAGATCTCCTCGTCGTAGATCCGCATCTCCTCGGTGATCCCGGAGAGCACCGTCGCGGGCACCACGGCCTGGGCAGCCTTCCCGCCGCCGGCCAGCACCGTCGCGCCCTTGGACACGGCGTCGTCGATCAATGCATACTGCCGGTCCGCCGCGGCCTGCGTGACCTGCGGGCCTATCACCGTGTCCTGCTTCCTCGGGTCCCCGGTGGGCAGCGTGGCGACCTTCTCCGCGAAGCGGCTCGAGAACTCCTCGGAAATGCTGCGGTCCACGATCACGCGATCCACGGACATGCAGATCTGCCCGGCGTTCATGAACGAGCCGAAGGTCGCCGCCTGCACGGCGTAGTCGACGTCGGCGTCCTTGAGCACCACCAGGGAGTTTTTGCCGCCGAGCTCAAGCACCGCAGGCTTCAGGTTCTGCGCAGCCAGCGTTCCGACGATGCGTCCCACCTTGGTGGAACCGGTGAAGTTCACGTTGCGCACGCGGGGGTCGGAGATCAGGGTGCTCACCACCTCGTTCGCGTCCGCCCGGTCATTCGTGATGACGTTCAGCACTCCGGCGGGCAGGCCCGCATCCAGCAACGCGTCGGCCAGGAACAGGCCGCAGGAAAGGGGCGCGTCCTCGCTGGGCTTGAGCACCACGGTGTTTCCCACGGCCATCGGGATGGCCATGGCCCGCATGCCCAGGATGAAGGGCGCGTTCCACGGAGACAGCGCCGCCACCACGCCGTAGGGCTGCCGGACGGAGAACGAGAATTTGCCGGGCAGGTCGGTGGCCAGCACGTCGCCGCGCGGCGCGGTGGTGGCCGCGGCGGCCGAGCGCAGGATGTTGGCGGCCAGCTGGACGTTGAACCCGGCCCAGACCGCCACGCCGCCCACCTCGCCGGCCATCAACTCGATGCCCTGCTGCATCCGTTCTTCGAACAAATCTGCAGCTTTTAGGAAAATCTTTGCCCGCTGGGTGGGAGGCGTAGCGGCCCAATCGTCGAAGGCCGCCGACGCCGCGTCGACCGCTCGCGTGACATCTTCCGGCCCGGCGGCAGCGACGGTCGCGAAGGGTTCGCCCGTGTAGGGGCCGATGTCCTCGGTGGTCTTGCCGGAGGCTGCCGGGACGTGCTCGCCGTTGATGATCAACTCACGCGTGATGGGCATGGCGCTCATTCCTTTCCGAAGTGGCTGGGCCACGCCGCCGGCCACAGCCGAAGCGCCGGCCGTCCCCGCGGCCCGGATAAGGCGGAGCCTACTCCCGCCGCCGTGCCCGGACAATGGCACGGACGCGGATGAGGATCGCCGGCAGAGGATCGCCGGCAGCCGAACGGGCCGGCCACGTTATAAGTGAAACCGTTTAAGTAGGTCGGTTATTACCGTTTTACGAAAGTGTTTGTGAGCCGCATCATGGGATTCAGGTTCCGCCGGCACCACAGGCGGAAAGACTTCCGAGGAGCTCGACCCATGACCCATTCCCTCAAGCCGCACGTCGTCACGCTGGGCACCGCGGGCGGTCCCCGCTGGTGGACCGGTGAGAATGCAGGCCGCCGGACCGGCATCGCCACCGCCGTCGTCGTCGGCGATGCCGTCTATCTGGTGGACGCCGGCAACGGCGTCGGACGCCAGCTGATGAAAGCAGGCCTGCAGGTTTCGTCGTTGCGCGGGATTTTCCTGACCCACCTGCATTCCGACCACACGATCGATCTGGCCGGGCTGGCCATCTTCGGATTGTTCACCCTCACGCCCGGACAGCGGAGCATCCGCATTCTGGGACCCGGCGACCGGGGAGAATTGCCGCCGGCTTCACCCCGCGCCACGGTTCCGCCGTCGCCCGTTTTCCCGCAATTGCCGACGCCGGGCACCCGGGACATGTTCCACCACCTGATGCAGGCGTACGCCACCGACCTCAACGACCGGGTCATCGACGCCCTGCGCCCCTCGCCGCTGGACTATTTCGTGGCCGAAGACATCGTGGTCCCCGACGCGATCGGCTACCACCCGAACCAGAACCCGACGCCGGCCGGCATGGAGCCGTTCGAGATCTACCGCGATGAGCTGGTCACCGTGACAGCGACCCTGGTGGAGCACCCGCCCGTGGCACCCGCCTTCGCCTTCCGGTTCGACACGGCCGAAGGGTCGGTCACGATCTCCGGCGACACCGCCCCCTGCCAGAACCTGGTGCGGCTGGCCCGCGGCACCGACCTGCTCCTGCACGAGGCCATCGACTTCGACTGGGTGCAGCGGGCGTACGGCAGCATCGATTCCGACGAAGCCCGGGCCTCAATGGACCACCACCGCAGGTCCCACACCTCGCCGCAGGACGCCGTCGCGATCGCGCGGCAGGCCGGCGCCCGCACCTTGGCGCTGCACCACCTGGTGCCGGGAACCACTCCGGACGCCGTCTGGCAGGCACACGGCAAGGACTTCAGCGGCACGTTCCTGATCCCCGACGATCTGGACGTTATCTCCTTCTCTTCCAGCGACCCGGAAGCCACCGGAGTCGCCGATCATGACGAAATGGCGGTTGCACCATGAGCAATAACACGACGACGGCGTCGGCCCCTGCGGCGAACGACAGGCAGCCCGGGGACCTGAAGGTCCCCAGCCTCAACACCCCGGAGATGCGGCGCATCCTGGCGTCCAGCTTCCTGGGCAGTGCCATCGAATTCTACGATTTCATCCTCTACGCCACCGCGGCGGCGCTGGTTTTCAACACGGTGTTCTTCGTGAACCTGGACCCCGCGGTGGGGATCTTCGCCTCCTTCGCCACGCTGGCGGTCGGCTACATCGCCCGGCCGCTCGGCGGGATCATCTTCGGCCACTTCGGTGACCGGCTGGGGCGCAAGGGCGTGCTGATCACCTCCATGGTGCTCATGGGCGTGGCCACTACCCTGATCGGCCTGCTGCCGACCACGGCGCAGATAGGCATGGCCGCTCCGTTGGCGCTGATCGTCCTGCGCATCGTCCAGGGCTTGGCCGTCGGGGGCGAGTGGGGCGGTGCCATGCTGATGGGCCTGGAACACGCGCCGAAGGAACGCCGCGGGTTCGCGGCCAGTTTCGCCAACATGGGAGGTCCCGCCGGTGCGGTGTTGGCCACCCTGGCGGTTTCGGCCGTGTCCGTGCTGCCGGACGAGCAGTTCCTGACCTGGGGCTGGCGGCTGCCGTTCCTGATCAGCATCGTCCTGGTGGGCATTGGCCTGATCGTGCGCCTCAAGGTCGCCGAGTCCCCGCTGTTCCTTGCACTGGAGGACAAGGCCGAGGAGAAAAAGATCCCGATTCTCGAGGTGCTGACGAAGTACCCGAAGAACGTGATCATGGGCACGCTGGTGGGGATGAGCTCCTACACCGTCCAGGGCCTGATGACCGTCTGGGCCATCTCCTATGTGGTGGACGAGGTCGGCCTGGACCGGACGAGCGTCCTCAACGTCAAAGCGTTGGGCGCGGCGCTGACCGTCGTCGCCATCTGGTTTGCGGCCCGGCACAGCGACAAGCTCGGCCGCCGGCCCGTGATGCTGATCGGCATCGCCGCCGGCGCGGTACTGGCCTTCCCCATCATGTGGATGCTGGAGCTCGGGACGCTGTGGCTGTTCGCGATCGGGCTGTTCCTGGCCAACGGCGTCATCCAGGGCACGATCTTCGGACCGTTCGGGGCGTTCACCGCCGAGCTGTTCCCGACCCGGATGCGCTACACCGGCGCCTCGCTGGTCTACCAGCTCTCCTCGACGCTGGGCGCAGGTTTTACCCCCATGATCGCCAGCGGGCTGGTGCTGGCGGCCGGCGGCGAGCTGTGGCTGGTGGCGACAGTCTGGGCCGGCGCGTTCGTCCTCGCAGGGCTGTGCATCCTGGCGATCAAGGAAGGAAAGGACCAGGACCTGACCGCGGAGAACATGTAGTTCCTCCAGCCGTGCCGTAACCGGCATGCGGCGGCCGTTGCCCGGGGCAGCGGCCGCCGTCGCGGTTAAGCGGGATCACGCCGTCGGGTGTTCATCCCAGCCGCTCGCCGCAGCGCCGCCAGGGTGGGTCACGCCGTCGTGTGCTCATCCCATCCGCTCGCCGCAGCGCCGCCGACCTCTGCGCAAAAGTCCAGGAATGCCCGCAGCCTGAGGCTGGGCCGGGTGACGCTGGCGTAGGCCACACAGACATCGCTGTGGCCGACCGGCCCGTCGATTTCCACCGTGGCCAGGGGAAGCCCGTCGTAGCTGTAATTGCCCGGCGGCCTCTGCACCAGCACGGTGTAGCCGAGGCCGCGCGCCACCATGCCCCGCACCGCCTCAAAACTTGACGAACGCCAGGCGATCTTCGGATCCAGCCCGGACAGCCGCAGATTGACCAACTGGTTATCGCGCACGGTGGGGATGTCCAGCGAGACGAAGTCTTCTTCGGCCAGCTCGGCGAGCCGGACGCTTTTGCGCGAAGCCAGCGGGTGGCTTGCAGCAAGCAGGACGTAGGGCCGGCCTTCCTTGACGGTGCGGGCCTGCACGCCGGGCAAGAGGTGCCGCGTATGGGTCAACACCGCATCCAAATAGCCCTCTTGCATCCGGTGCTGCAGCTCGGCGGCCTCGCCTTCCTCCATGGTCACGGTGAGGCGCGGATGCGGCTTGATGAACCGTTCGCTGATCACCGGAACCCAGAAGGCGGACAGGGTGCTGTAACAGCCGATGGCCAGCGGGCCGACCAACCCCTGCTGGCGCTCGATGATGCTGTTCTGCACGTCGTCGGCGTGCCGGACCAGGCTCCGGACGTCGCGCAGGAACTGCTGCCCGACGCCGGTCAGGGCGATTCCGCGGGACCGGTGCCGCACCATCAGCTGCGCGCCGACGATCCGCTCCAGCTCTGTCAGCGCCTGGGACATCGCCGCCTGTGAGATGTGGCTGGCGGCGGCGGCGGCCGAGATTGAGCCGTGGTCAGCGACTGCAACAAAGTACTGCAGCTGTTTAAGCGTGAAGTCCACCACTCTGCCAGCGTACAAGTTAGCCCGCAGCGACTGCTTAATCGGCCGATTGTTGCGCCCGATGTATCGTGACGGACGCGTGCAACGGCCGCCTGGGGGTTGCTCGCTCCTGACCGCAAGATGGCTCTCAGGTTATCCACAGGTAAATTTCAGGGCTTGGACAGTTACCGAACCGTTATGTAATGTTTTCAGCACGTCGGCGATCATGCGCCGATGTCCTCGGAGGGTATTGCCTAGCTCTGCCAGCCTTTCCGAGTTCGTTCGCTAGACATCTGGCAGAGGCGGGGGACCCACATTCTGGGCCCCTCTTGGGGCTCTTGGGGTTAAGTCGTACGGAGTGCTTACCGCGCTGCCGCACGGCCGGGTGACTCCCACCCGAACCCGACAGCTTACCTCGCAGGCATTGGGAGAGGTATCTTCTTGCTGCTCAAAAACAATCGCGCACGCCACCGTGCCACCCCGGTCCGCAACACCACCGTGGCCGGTCTGTCCCAGGCTGTCTCGTCCCGCGCCGGAACCGTCGGCCGCGGCGCCGCCGTCGTCACAGCCGCCGGTGGTTTGATGCTGGGTGCCGGCCTGCCGGCCAATGCCGCCGCCGATGTCACGGTCCCGACCTACGGCGCTGCCAATGCAACGGACACCGTTGCCGCCCCGGCCAACGCCGGTTTCGAGGTGGAGCGCGCTTCCGTTACCAGCTCGGCCGCCGACGCCGGTGCCGCTACCGGTGCCACCACCCACACCGTGGTCGCGGGCGACACCGTGGGCACGATTGCCGCCCAGTACGGCAAGAATGTGCAGGACGTGCTGGCCATCAACGGCCTCGGCGCGTACTCCATCATCTACCCGGGCGACCAGATCGCGCTGACCGGATCCGCACAGTCCGGTGGCGGACAGGCAGCGCAGGGCGGCGGCGGAGCCGCTACGACCCTGGCTGCGTCGACCGACGCCGCTACTGTCTCGCTGGCCAGCGCCGACATCAAGCCGGCCTCCACCGGCGGCAACCAGAGCATCGTGGACATCGCCCTGTCCGCCCAGGGCACGCCCTACGTCTGGGGCGGCACCTCCACGGCAGGCTGGGACTGCTCCGGCTTCACCCAGTGGGTCTACGCCCAGGCCGGCGTGGACCTCCCCCGCCTCAGCCAGCACCAGGGCGGCGCCCTGACCCCGACCAGCAACCCGCAGCCGGGCGACCTGGTGGTGCAGAACGGCGGCGGCCACGTGGGCATCTACCTGGGCGGCGGCAAAATGATCAGCGCCCTGAACCCAAGCCAGGGCACCATGGTGCACGACGTGAACGCCATGCCCGTTACCGGTTACTACACGATGTAACCACCCCCAAAACTCCTGGACCGGCTATTCCCCCAACGGCCGGTCCGGGATCACAGGGAAGCCTCGTCGGCCTTGCGCCGGCGGGGCTTCTCCTCTTTTAACCCGTAAGCGCGACTTTCCCTCCACTTCAACTACGGCGGGAGTGCTCCTCTTAGAGGGGACCGGTGGGGGAACCATCCGCGCGCACCCCTCCCCCACAGATGCCGGTTCCCGCCCGGCGGCGAGCACCGGCGTCGTTGTTTATTCGAGGTTGACCGCCGGGAATAGGAGTCAGCGGGGGCAGGTTAAGCTGTTACTCCGCCTGCGCCCGGCCTTCTTGGGCTGTTTCCGGCCGCCCCCAACAGCACGATTTCCACGCGAGGATCTCCCCGTGAATAAAAATATGTCGACGAACAGAGCCTCGGCACGGCCCGGACCCGCCCGCGGCAGCGGGCTGACGGCTGATGAGTCGCGCCGGAACCGCCGCGTGATTGGCATCCTGTTGATGTCTGCGTTCGTGGTGGTCCTGAACGAGACCATCATGTCCGTGGCGCTGACCGACCTGATGGACGACCTGGGCATCAGCGCCCGCGCGGCGCAGTGGCTGACCACGGCGTTCATGCTGACCATGGCCGTGGTCATCCCGGTGACCGGATTCCTTTTGCAGCGTTTCACCACGCGCCAGGTTTTCACCGCTTCGATGGCGCTGTTCTCCGCGGGAACGCTGCTGGCCGCGCTGGCTCCGGGGTTCGAGGTGCTGCTGGTGGCCCGCGTGGTCCAGGCGTCGGGCACCGCGATCATGATGCCGCTGCTGATGACCACGCTGATGAACCTGGTGCCGGCCGAGGACCGCGGCAAAACGATGGGCAACGTCTCGATTGTCATATCAGTGGCGCCGGCCATCGGCCCGACCATCTCCGGCATCATCCTCAACACCTTGTCCTGGCGCTGGATGTTCTGGCTGGTGCTGCCGATCGCGCTGGCCATGCTGGCGGTCGGCAACCGGCGGATCCAGAACGTGACCGAGCCCCGGCCGGTGCCGCTGGACCTGCCGTCCGTGGCGCTCTCCGCCATCGGCTTCGGCGGGCTGATCTACGGCCTCAGCCAGGTCGGCGCCGGGCACGGAACAACGACGGCGGGGCCGGGCACGGGTGCCGCCATGTGGGTTGCATTTGCGGCCGGCGGCGTGGGGCTGCTGGTATTCCTGCTCCGTCAGGTTCGGCTGCAGCGCTCGGACAGGGCGTTGCTGGACCTGCGGACCTTCCGCTCCGGCAACTTCTCCGTGTCCGTCGGGCTGATGGCTGTCAGCATGGCCGCACTGTTCGGCACCATCATTCTGCTCCCTATATATATGCAGCAGGTTCTGGGGCTCGAGCCGCTGCAGGTCGGGCTGATGCTGCTGCCGGGCGGGCTGCTGATGGGCCTGCTCGCCCCGGCCGTCGGCCGGCTCTATGACAAGTTCGGCCCGAGGGTGCTGCTGGTGCCGGGAACGGCGGTGGTCAGCACCGTGCTCTGGTTCTTCTCTACGGTCAGCGAGGACACCGCCGCGCTGACGCTGCTGGCGGCGCACATCGTGCTCAGCGTGGGCCTGGCGCTGCTGTTCACGCCGCTGTTTTCCGCTGGTCTCGGGTCGGTGCGGCGGCAGCTGTACTCGCACGGAAGCGCCGTCATCGGCACGGTGCAGCAAGTGGCCGGGGCAGCGGGCACCGCCATGTTCGTCACCGTCATGTCCATGCAGGCGGCCGTTCTTTCCGCCGAAGGTGCGGCAACGACGACCGCGGTGGCAGGCGGAGTGCGGATGGCTTTCCTGGCCGGAGCCCTCATCTCCATCGTGGCCGTGGCGGCGGCGTTCTTCATCCGGAAACCGGTGGAGGAGCCCGCCGGCGAACCGGCTTCAGTGGAGGGCGCGCCGGTCGCCCGCTGACGACGGGGTTTGGGCGGGCCCGGGAGGGCGGGCCGGTCGCGCGCTGACGGTGCTTGCGGAGCCCAGCTGCACATAGCCGGCCGAGCTCCTTCCACCCCAGCCGGTCGAGATCCGGTTGCTTGAGCCGTTGATGTCGGGACTGCACACATCGAGATCGCTTGACTCTCGACGCCCGTGCCTGAGCACCCATCCACTTCTTCTCCACAGCCAGCCCCGCGCGCTTGCTCATCCACATGCCGACCCTTGGTTCCCCTACCCTGTTCGAGGGCTTCATAGGCTGTATTTATGGCGATCGAGGTGCTGGATGAGGCTGCGGGGGCAGGGCAGGACGATTCCGTCCTGCTGGCCCGGATCCGCGCCGAGGTCAGCGAACTGAATAATCGCCTTCGGAACGACGGGCTGACACGCAGTACCAAGTCGGTGGCCCGGACGGCGGCAGAGGTTGAAGAGCTGGCCAACATTGTTGGTCAAACCCAGCTGATTCTGGCGGGCATCATCAAAGAGCAAAACATCGCCGCCGTTGGGGAAACAGACAAGCCTCATGACCCCGAGGCACCGAATCATCGTATGCGCGGCGCCTACAAATCGAACGAAGACTATCTGCGGGCGAAGTTGGGCATTGCCCGGCAGGAGGCTGCACGACGCTTCCAACTCGCGGAAGCCACCGAAGTCCGCCCAGCGCCCCCGGGTAAGCCTGTTGTGTCGCCCAGGCTGCCGGTGCTCGCCCGTGCAATGGATGATGGAATGGTCTCTGGTCAGGCCGCAACCCTGATCCGAAGGGCTGTCGATGGGCTGCGTCGCACCGCCGAGCCGGAGCAGCTCCGCAAGATGGAAGAGGCACTGGTTCAGCATGCCTCCGATTACGACACCGACTCGCTCAGGCTGCTGATCCGGCATTGGGAAGGCGGCCTCAACCCAGCCGGCGCCGATCTCGGGCCAGCCGAGCTCAAAGCACGCCAGGGCCTGTTCTATCGCGGGCGGCGCAATGGCCTACATTGCTACGAAATCAACGCCACCGACGAACAGAATGAAGTTCTTGCAACCGTCTACAACACCGCCACCAACCCTCGTTTGAGGGAAGGGACGGCCACGGCCGGGGCAGTAGGATTTGACGCGGTTGACGCACCAAATGCGGCCTCCCGATTGAACGGCGCTTCCGATAACGACGACGAGGTCTTAACCCCGGACACGGATGCTCGAGACAGCGGAGCGGATGCTTTAGTTGATGCGACGGTAGAGGACGGGCGTACCCGGCAGCAGAAGCAGCTCGACGGCCTCATTGGTGCCTGCAAAATCGCTCTCACCACGGATCTTCTACCAGCGGCCGGCGGTCGACGGCCGCAACTGCTGGTCACCATCGACTACAAGGATTTGGCCTCCGAAGTCGGACGTCCGGGAACCAGCATCTTCTCCGGGCCGCTGAGCGCCAAGGCAATACGGCGGATAGCTTGCGATGCCGACATCATCCCGGTGATCTTCTCCGGCAGGGGTGCGGTTCTGGATGTCGGCCAGTCCCAGCGGTTGTTTCCGAAGTACATGCGGCTGGCCATCATCGCCAGGGATGGAGGTTGTGCCTTCCCCGGCTGTACTGCGCCCTCTCCCTGGACCGAAGTGCATCACATCCAGTGGTTTGAAAAGGGTGGTCCGACCTCTGTCGACAATGGCGTTTTGGTCTGCGGGCACCACCACCATTTGCTGCATCAGGGAGATTGGCGGGTCACCGTGAGCAAGGGCGTGCCTTGGTTCCTACCGCCGCTCAGCGTCGACCCGGCTCAAAGGCCGCTCCGCAACCACGTGTGGTTGAAAGACGCGCCGCTGCCCGAACGCCTGCCGGAGCCGGCCGAAGTAGGTTTAGAACCCTGTCGGTCCGGCAGCCCTCCCCCGGACGGAGGCCCATTAGACCCTGACGCGACGGTCCGCAGGACGCCGTTCGGCCACTTAGGTCCGCCGAAGGTCCCGATGCAGTCGGAACTCGATATCGGGGCGGACAGCGCCGCGGGAGCCACGGCGCCGCCCGGCAGAAGTTCCAGTCCATTTGACGGTTGGCCGGCCCAGCCTGAAACGCCGCCGTTCTGAAAGCGGCGTTCCCGCCGGTCCCCCGGCTGCCCTGGCGCCCCACAGGCTTTCCCATTCCGCGCAAGAGCGGTTTGGGAGTGGTCAGTTGGTTGCCTAACTACCCCGCGCCGTTGTTGTCGCAGGCTTGCTGCATGGAGGCCAGGGCGTCGGCCGGGATCTGGTCGCCGGACTCGGCGATCTGCGACATCGGCCCTGTGATCTCCGCGGGAACACCGGCTGCGTCGGCGGCAGAAACCAGACCAGCGAGCATCTCCTGTTCATTTTCACCGATGCTGCCGTCCTGAATCGGGGCACACACCTGCTTGACTGCTTCCCCGACCGCTGCGTTGGCCAAGTTGGACGCGGCCTGGTTCACGGCCTCGGAAGCGGAATTGGCGGCCTGGTCGACGGCGTCGGAGGCGGCCTGTTCGACCTGCGCGCAGCCGGTGGCAAGCAGGGCGACGAGTGGCAGCATGAGCAAGGCGGAGTTTCGGCGAATCACCCTGCAACTTTACTATGCCGCGGTAGCGTTCCCGATAACGCGTCCGCGTCGCCGGGCCGTTCTCTAGCGGTACGCCGTGGACTTGTCGGTCGCGCCGGGCCGTCCCTAGCGGTCCGCCGTGAACTCGCCGGCCGCGACGGGCCGTCCCTGTGGTTCTTCATGGATTCTTCCGGTGTACTGCGTAGGCCTAGCGCGGATTTCACCGGCAGAAGCCCTACGCGATGGGGCAATCCCAGCGCCCGGAAGATGGCCGATCCGGGCCGGCCAGAAATAGACAAGAACGCAGCAGTTCGGCCGATCTATGGCTACGCCTGGCGGTCATACGGTAGCCAGGCCGCACTCCCGGGCCTTCCGCCCGTCAAAGGTAGTCAGCCAGCGGGGCCGTGGCTACGCTGGCAAAGAGGCACAACCTCACGGAGGAATCCAGATGGGCTTTGACCAGTACCACGAACCCGCCGCAGAGCTCTCCGCCGAGACGCGGACCTTTGCGCGTATGTGCGCCAACCTGACAGAGGAGGCCGAGGCCATCGGCTGGTACGCACAACGGATGTCGCTGGAGAAGGACCCGGAATCGGTCGCCATCATGGAGGATTCCCTGGCGGAGGAGTTCAAGCACTTCAGCATGGACCTGGAGTTTCTCCTGCGCAGGAAACCGAAATGGCGCCAGATCGCCCGGGGCACCCTCTTTCAGGACGGCGACATTGTGGCCAACGGCGGGGCGGCCGAGGCAGCAACGGCTGCCGGCACCGCTGCGGGCACCGACGAAACTGCAGTCCCTGCATCCGGGCCGGTGGGCCGCTCTCCGTCGGGTGCGGCACGTCGTACGGACCCTCGCCGGTGGCGAGCCGGTTCTGATTCGTCCCTGGGAATCGGCAGCCTCAAGGAGGACTTCTCATGACCATGGATCACCTGCTGCGCGAGCACGCCCCCATCTCCGACGGTGGTTGGGCGCTGCTGGACCGGGAGGCCAGGGAGCGGCTCACCGTTGCGCTCGGGGCCCGCAAAATGGTGGATTTCGCTGGTCCATTCGGCTGGGAGTATTCGGCGACAAACCTTGGCCGCACCGAAAGCATCACGGGTCCGGCCCTGGCCGACGGCGTGGCGACGCGACGGCGCGGGGTGCTGCCCCTGGTGGAGATGCGCGCACCGTTCAAGGTTTCGCGGCTGGAACTGCTTGACCATGACCGGGGTGCGGCCGATGTGGACCTCACGGACCTGGCCGAGGCAGCAATGCAGATTGCCATTGCGGAGAACGCGGCCGTATTCCATGGCTGGCGCCAGGTGGGCATTGAGGGGGTCACGAGCGCGACCCCGCATTCGCCGGTGCCCCGCGTGACTGACTTCAATGACTACCCCAAGCGTGTTGCCAAGGCCGTCTCGGCGCTGCTCCAGGCCGGCATTGGAGGTCCGTTCGGCCTGGCCCTCGGCCCCGGACACTACACCGCCGTGGTGGAGGCGACCGAGCGGGGCGGGTATCTGCTGTCCGAGCACCTGCGCAAGTTGCTGGGCGGTCCGATTGTCTGGGCGCCGGGAGTCCGCGGGGCCATCGTGATGAGCCTGCGCGGCGGCGATTTCCTGTTCGAATCGGGCCAGGACCTCTCGGTGGGCTACGACCGGCATGATGAAGAGTTCGTCTACCTGTACATCGAGCAGTCCTTCAGTTTCCGGGTGGCCACGCCGGAAGCCGGTATCCATCTCACCGGCAGCGACGGCTAAGACGGCGGAATCGGAGGGCCGGGCTCGCGGCGGCCTAACCAGCGGACCAACCCGCCGAACGCACGTCAACGGGGAGCCAGCGCGGCGACGAGCAGCCACCGAATCAGGCCGGGCGACGGCTGGGCGCCGTCACCGTCAAGGACGCCGGCCATTGGCCGCCACCTGACTCCGTGCCTAGATTGGGATGGACGACACCGAAAGGAACCTTATGTCACGCATTGCCATTTTCGGGGGCCACGGGAAGGTCGCGCTGCACCTGTCCCGCATCCTCACCGCGCAGGGCCATGAAGTCAGCTCCATCATCCGCAATCCGGACCACGTCGCCGATGTCCGGGAAACGGGTGCGGTGCCGGTGATCGCCGACGTCGAGAAGACAACCACCGACGACCTGACAGACCGACTGCGCGGCCACGACGCCGTCGTCTGGTCGGCCGGCGCTGGCGGAGGCAATCCAGCCCGGACCTATGCAGTCGACCGGGACGCGGCCATCCGGTCGATGGACGCAGCCGTGGCGGCCGGGGTGCAGCGCTACATCATGGTGTCTTATCTGGGCGCCGGCAAGAACCACGGCGTGCCGGAGGACAACGCGTTCTTCCCCTACGCCGATGCCAAGGCCGCCGCGGACGACTACTTGAAGTCCACATCACTGGACTGGACGATCCTGGGGCCGAGCTCGTTGACGTTGCAGCCCGCGACCGGGAAGATCCAAGCCGGACCGGGTACTCCTGGCGGTGAAGTGAGCCGCGAAGACGTTGCCATGGTGGCGGCCGAAGTGCTGGCCGTTCCTGCCACTGCAGGCAAGGTGATCGAGTTCATCAACGGCGGCACGCCGATCCGCGAGGCCGTCCGAAGCGTGTGATTTAACCACAGAACCCCGCGCTGGTCCCAGCGCGGGGTTCGAAAGATTGGGGATTTAGCCTTCGCAGTCGCGGCAGTACTTCTCGCCGTTCTTTTCGCGGGCTACTTGGCTGCGGTGACGGACGAGGAAGCAGGAGCCACAGGTGAATTCGTCCTCACGGGGAGGAACAACCTGAACCACCAGTTCTTCACCGGAGAGGTCGGCACCGGGCAGATCGATGCCCTCGGCGGTGTCCGAGTCTTCGACGTCGATCAGCGCGGTCTTCGCACCACCGGAGCGCTGAGCCTGAAGGGCTTCGAGCGACTCATTATTGTTGTCGTCGTCCTTGTTGCGCGGTGCGTCGTAATCGGTTGCCATGCGGGTTTAAAACTCCTGAAGTTCTCGTTGTTTTGACCTATCTGCGAGCGCCCATCATAGCTGCTGTTCCACAGATTTCAACATCGGTCAACAACGTCTCACACACGGCGATAATTCCCGTGCACCGACGCGGTCCCTTCGGACCCCAAGGCGAATGACATTGCTGTGAGCAGGGCCACTCCAGAAGGCCGAGGGGACCGGGAATCCGTTACAGAATCGCCAGCGGGACGACAGCGGCCGCGGTCGCCACGGCAGCCGCCCAGCACAGCAGGATGACCACCGCGAACCCGGCCAGCCAGAGCGCGGCCGGGACCCCGGTCCGGCGCGCCATGATGAAGGCGTCGGAATTGGCCAGCTGGTGCCGGCGCCGGGTGTGCACGCTCAGCAGATTCAGCCAGTCCCGCACGGCCCCCACCAGGAGCCCGACGCCGATGGCGAGCGTCAGGTGCCCTAGCCACTCCACCGGCGCGAACCACACCAGCAGCTGAGCACCTACCGCCAACCCCACGGCGATGACGACGCCCTCGAGGTTCCGGATGAACAGGAGCGTGGCCAGCAGCAGCAGCGCGCTGACGGACAGGGCGGCACCGGACCAACCGCTGAAGGCGGCCCACACCAGCGCCGCCCCGACCAGCGCGGGCACCGGGTAGCCCCAGAACCCGGTCCAGGCCGCTGATGCCCGGCCCGCCCCGCGGCTGATCATGGCGCCGGACTGGTCGAACCGCAAATGGATTCCGCGCACCAGCCGCCCCGTGGCCAGCGCAGCGAAGGCATGTCCAAGTTCATGGACCGCCGTGACGAACAACCCGAAATACCGCCAGCTTGCTCGGGGCACCGACAACAGCAGCGCCGCGGCCAGGATGACCGCCAGCTCCAGCGCTCCGGCTTGGAGTGGTTCACCGCGCATGAAACCGGCGGTGATCCTGGTCCACCATTCGGCGGCGAATTGCTGCAGCATGTTCCTCGTTTCATCCGTGACTACGCGATATAACTAGACCACATTGCCCGCTGCCCACCACCGGAAAGCCCCATGGACAAGCTGGATTTCAAGAAGGACCAAAAGGAGCTGTACGCCCCGGGCAAGGATTTCCAGCTGGTTACCGTGCCGCCCATGCAGTTCCTGCAGGCGGACGGCCACGGCGATCCGAACACGGCGGACGGGTACCTGCGGGCGGTCGAGGCCCTATACGCAGTGTCCTACACGCTGAAGTTCACCAGCAAGAAGCAACTCGGGCGCGACTATGTCGTCGGCCCGCTGGAAGGCCTCTGGTGGGCGAAGGACATGACCGCCTTCACCCGGCGGGCCAAGGACGAGTGGTCGTGGACGATGATGATCCGCCAGCCTGACTGGCTGCAGCCGGAACACATCGAAGACGCGATGCGGCAGGCGGCAGCCACAAAGGGTCTTCCCTCGGTGGGATCGCTCCGGCACGGATGGCTGGACGAGGGACTAAGCGCCCAGGTCATGCACGTGGGTGCGTACGACGACGAAGGACCGGTCTTGACCCGTCTGAGGGATGAGTTCCTACCGGCCAACGAGTTGGAACCGAACGGGCACCACCACGAGATCTATCTCGGCGACCCGCGCAAGACCGAACCGGCCAAGCTCAGGACGATCCTGCGCCAACCGGTCCGCCGTGCCTAAGTGTTCGGCCACCGCGGCATCCCGTGGGGGTTCGGGACGGCGAGCCGGTGCGGTCCGGCCAGCTGGGGCTTGGGACGGCCAGCCCGTGCGGTCCGGCCAGCTTGGGCTGCTGCCCGCCTCGCACCGTCAGACACGGGACCAAAAGTTGACACTTCAACATAATTGCTGTCAATATTTGATTGAAGCGTCAAGTTATTGATGCTTATCGCTCGTTCCAGACGGCCGATCCTCTGACCATTGAAACGGTGAAAACATCATGACTAACTCCGCTTTGACCACCACTGCACGCACAGTTCTTCGCGTCGTCCTGGGCTTCCTGTTCGTCGCCCACGGCTGGCAGAAGTTCAACGAATGGACCATCGCCGGCACCCAGGCCGCCTTCGGCCAGATGGGCGTCCCGGCCGCCAACATCGCCGCACCGATCGTGGCCGGCCTGGAGCTCGCCGGCGGCATCGCCCTGATCCTCGGCCTGCTGACGCGGCTCGTGGCGGCCCTGTTGACGCTGGACATGCTCGGCGCCCTGGTGCTCGTCCACGCTCCCGCCGGCGTCTTCGTGGACGGCGGCGGCTACGAACTGGTGCTGCTGCTCGGCGCCGCAGCGCTGGCGCTGGCACTGGTTGGCCCCGGCCGGATCTCGGTGGACCGCGCCGTCTTCGGCAAGACCAAGCTGGCCCCCCTGGCTTAAGTTCCCAGGCGGCCCGGCCGAACCTCGCCGGGTAACCCCCGGCACGGGCGGACACCCCAGCGGGCAACCGCCGGAACAGGCGGAAACCGCAACGGGCAACCCCGGATCAAGTGGACGTCCGAACTAAAACGGGCAGGCGCAGCCGAAAGGCTGCACCTGCCCGTTTTTCCTGTCTCCGGCCGCAGCCGTTGGCGCATAACCAGCGCAACCGGTGGTGGCGCAGAACCGGCGCGACCGGTGGCGCAGTTCCGCCGCAGACGCTGGGGCAGGATAGGAGGCGAGCAGCGGGCGGCGGGTTCGTTGTCGGAACACGTCAGGCCGCGTGGCCCCTGTGCACGGCGACCCGCGCCGGGCGTGCAGCGGCGTATAGCGTCAGGCGGCCATCAGAAGCGGCGGCGGCCCGCCTTGAACGCCCGC
>NZ_JBNHGF010000021.1:0-17976 GCF_059091005.1 Arthrobacter sp. Y3223164 | reverse complement strand
GGTGTCGCAGGCTCCGGCGGCCGGCCGGCCGGCTGCGGCTCCGGCTCCGGCAGACAAGCCCAAAGTCAGCTTGTGGCCCGGGGACGATGACACGACCGGTGTGCGGTCGGCCGGCATGTTCCCGTCCGCCGCACGCAGCAGCAGCGAACCCGCGGTCGATGACTACGAGTACGACGAATACGACGACGAGGAACGCAACAGCCCGAGGTCTTCCAGGTTGCTGGTGGGCGGGCTGCTCGCCGTCTTGCTGGTGATCGCGATCGTGGTGGCGGTGAGCCAGCTGAATCTGTTCCGCGGCGGCCCCGTCGCCGGCGGCTCACAGGGCGGAAACGAAACCGCGGCCGCGTCCGGCCCCGCAGAGACCGGTGCGGCAGAAGAAACGTCGGCTCCGGCCGATGAAGTCGTCGTGCCGGTCATCGCCGGTCTCACCCGCCAGGTTCCGGACTTGCCGGAACTCGACGTGGAGAACGACGGCAAACTGCCCGAAGCCATCGACGGCAACCCCGCCACTTACTGGGCAAGTTACCAGTACGCGTCGGACCAGTTCGGCGGCTACGCCGGAAACATGGCGCTGGTTGTCGAGCTGGAAGAGTCCTCAAGCATCAGCTCGGTAGTGTTGACCCAACTGAGCGGCACCGGAGGGAACTTCTCCGTGCTCCTGAACGATGAACCGACGCTGGACGGCGCCGACCAGGTCGCGCAGGGAAGCTTCACGGCACAGAAGACCACTATTCCGGTGCCTGAACAGGACGGCGCGGCGCCCAAAGCGCAGTACGTCCTGATCAACTTCACGCAGTTGCCGAGGCTGTCCAACCCCATGGGCGGCATGCCCTTCGGCATCCGCATGGCCGAGATCGAAGTCTCCTAGCCCGTCCAGGAGCGGCTGCTCAATAACCTCCCCGGAATAAGCCGGGGGCACCGGCCGTTGAGACAAGTGCCGGGCTAACCGCTCCTTTGGGGTGGCCGGCCCTTAGGGTTACATCAACATCAGAGGAAGAGGTTCGCAGGCAGTGAGCACAGATACCACACCGTCCGTCCGCGACGTCATCATCGTTGGGTCCGGTCCGGCCGGCTACACGGCAGCTGTTTACACCGCGCGTGCCAATCTCAAGCCACTGCTCATCGCCAGCTCCGTAGAGGCAGGCGGCGAGCTGATGAACACCACCGACGTGGAAAACTACCCCGGGTTCCCTGACGGCATCCTGGGTCCCGAGCTGATGGAGAACTTCCAGAAGCAGGCCGAGCGCTTCGGCACCGAGATCCTGTTTGAAGACGTCACGAGCCTTGAACTGGAAGGTCCGGTCAAGAAGGTCACCATCGGCTCCGGCGAAACCTTCCTGGCCCGGTCCGTGATTATCTCCACCGGTTCCGCTTACCGGGAACTGGGGCTGCCCGACGAAAAGCGCCTGGCCGGCCACGGCGTCAGCTGGTGCGCAACCTGTGACGGTTTCTTCTTCAAGGGCCAGAACATCGCCGTCATCGGCGGCGGCGACTCCGCGATGGAAGAGGCCCTCTTCCTGACCAAGTTCGCGGAGTCTGTCACGGTGGTCCACCGGCGGGACACCCTGCGTGCCTCTAAGATCATGCAGGACCGTGCCCTGGCCCACGAGAAGATCAAGTTCGTGTGGAACTCGGAAGTCGTCGGGCTTGAAGGCGACACCAAGGTCAGCGCGCTGAAGCTCAAGAACACGGTCGACGGTTCCGAGTCGGTGCTGCCGGTAACCGGCGTGTTTGTCGCCATCGGCAACGATCCCCGGGTCTCCCTGGTCAAGGACCAGCTGGAACTGACGCCCGAGGGCACGATCGCCGTCGAGGGCCGGTCGTCCCGCACCTCCCTGCCGGGCGTCTTCGCTGCCGGCGACGTTATTGACCCCACCTACCGCCAGGCCATCACCGCCTCGGGCAGCGGCTGTGCGGCTGCCATCGATGTGGAACACTATCTCGCTGAGCGCGCAGACACCTTGGCCGACGTCGCCGAACCCGCAACAGTCTGAACCGGTTGTAAAAGGAGAAAAGCATGAGCAACGCAAAAGATGTCACTGACGCTACTTTCGACGCGGATGTCCTGCAGTCCGCCAAGCCCGTGATCGTCGATTTCTGGGCGGAGTGGTGCGGTCCCTGCCGCATGCTGTCGCCGATTCTCGATGACATCGCTGCTGAGCATTCCGACAAGGTAGAGGTCGTCAAGCTCAACGTGGACGACAACCCGGCCACCGCAGCCCAGTACGGTATCACCTCCATCCCAGCCGTCTATGTCTTCAAGGACGGCGCGGTGGCCGCGACATCCATCGGCGCCAAGCCGAAGCAGGTCATTGAGCAGGAATTCGCAGAATTCCTTAACTAGCCAGATGGAAAACGACGCTGCAGACCAGAGCCTGCGCCGTTCAGACAATAGTCGACGCGTAGTAGCCCTTCGTGAAGGGCTACTACGCGCTGGCATTTCCATGGCCTATTTAGCGCCGGATCAAGTAAACAACCCCACCGTCTTTGATGACCATGTAGATGCGGCCGTACGCACCTTCCAGCAGGCCCGGGGGTTGATGGTTGACGGCGTGGTCGGTCAGGAGACCGAACGAGCCCTGGCGGAGGCACAGTTCAAGCTCGGGGACCGTCCGCTGATATTCACGCTGTACGCGTCGCCTCTTCGTGGCGACGACGTCACCGAGCTCCAGCGCCAATTGTCGTTCCTCGGCTTCTACTACGGTCACATCGATGGCGAGTATGGGGAGCGGACCTACCACGCGGTCCGCGAGCTGCAGCTGAATCTGGGGCTCGAACCTTCCGGCGTCGCGGATCAACAGTTGACTGCCTCGATGGAGCGCATTAATAGGACGATCAGTCCGAGCCAGGCGTTCTCGCTCCGGGATTACGAACGGCTCAACCAAGCCTCTGCGGCACTGCGTGGCCGGACTATCACCCTCGCTCCCGGCGCCGGCGCAGCGCACTGGGCAGACAGCCCCGACGTTGCCTCCGGCAGTCGTCTGACCGAAAAACTCGTCGCCGGCGACGTCGCCAGCCGCGTAAAGAAGATCCTGACCGAGCTCGGTGCCAGCGTGGAAATCGTTGACAAGCCAACGGATGGCGGTGGTTTAGACCGGACTTTGCTTATCAAAAGGTCTTCTCCGAGCTTGAGCGTTGCCCTCCACTGTGACTGGTTGCCGCAAGAGGCAGCCAACGGCGTCAGCGCCTTTTTTTGGGGCCGTCCTGAATCAGGTGAAGTGCGTTCTCCCATTGGGCACCGCGCCGGCGAACTTATCCTGAAGGAGATCGTGGCCCGCACAGGGTCTACCAACCTGGGTATCCACGGTCGCAGCTGGGATATCCTGCGCCTGCCCAGCACCCCCTCGGTGCAGCTGGACCTCGGTTATTTGAGCAGCCCGTTCGACTCCCGCCGGCTCGCTGATCCTATTTACCGGCAGGTCTTGGCTGATTCTATTGTCATCGCCATCCAGCGGCTTTATCTGCTGGAAGAGGACGACGAGCCGACAGGCACCTTGGCTCTCGACGACGTTCTCCGCTTCAATCCAGGTACCTGACTCCCGCGCGGCTCAGTCTCTTGTTTCACCTGGAACAGCGGCGGCAGGTTTTCATTGTCGGGCGTTTCACGTGAAACGAAACGTACCGCTTACCGCTTCCTCGTCCCGGCTCCCCGCTGCACCCGGGGGGATCCAGAGGCATTTGCCTCCGACGGACCGGGAAGCACGAAAATGTGGGTACTTCCACAGCTACTGGATATCCGTCTGGCACTATCGTTCTTGTTGCACTCAGAAGTGGATAGTCGCCGTGGGCGATTCGCTGTCGTCCTTGCTCCTCCGTAGGTGCCTGGCTGCGAATACGCGGGTACTGGAAGCCTGTGACCGAAGTTCGCCTCTCCCCCGCTATCGGCCTGTCGACTGTAAGAACCGGTTGCCGTTTCCCCCAAGCCCGGACTGTCCTCCTCGGATTCCGCCTGTCCTGCGTCAAACAAAGCATCCTGAATGCCGCGCAGGACGGACCCGCGGCCCACGTGGTTCCACGTGAAACCTCCAGCAAGGGCCAATTCGGTGTCTAAAGCGGTCAGTGACGTCCCTGTCAACGCACGCCGCTCCCCGTCGTGCCTTTGCGGAAGCTGGGATCGCGACTGCACGCCTTTCCAAGGCTGGTGCTCTTAAGTGCTTCGACATGCGACAGGGATCGGCGTCCGAGGCCTCTCCAGTGCCGCCTCACATCTTCCTCCTCTCGCATGGAGGGCGAGAACGCTCGACCTCGCCCGTGGTGAAAGGACTCGCGCAACTATTATCATCCGAATTAGCGCGATAACGGCTCTGCATGTGAGGCAGCGTCCAGGCCATACGGTTCCATTGGGAGGATCCCGGGGCTAGCCCCTTCGTGCCGCCCCGCCGGGATAAGGCCCCATCACTCAAGGAAGACAAGCTGGAGTGCGATCGCTTCATCCACTGCGTGCGGTGTGCACGCTCAATCTCCTGTCCGTCCAACTATGCAGCACATCCACGCGACCGTAGTTCCGTCGCTGAGACGACCAGCGTCCACGCTCTAGCGCTCGGGACAGCCGAGCCCTGCGCCAGGTTCGAGTGCGCTGACCGTCTTTTGGCGAGCGTTCTTGGGTTTCATGCGGAACTCCGCCCCGCCGTCGGGCCTGGATCATTGATGCTTAGGGCCTCCCACATGGCCGAACCCAGCGCGGTTAGTTCCACGTGAAACATAGTTCGTTCCACGTGAAACATATGGGGTCGCTTTGCGGGCCAAACGATGCTGCGCACAAGAATCGATTGTCTGCTGGCCAGTCCGACCAGCGCTATTGCGCTGGCCGACGCCCTGCGCGCGCCTCGACATTTGGGATAGGGAAGCAACAGAACGGGTCATCGCTCCCGACCCTTTCGATAAGAGCAGTGGGAGAGCCATGTCTGCCCCTCCCACCTGGTTGCCCGTAGCTACGGTCACGGACTAGAGCCGATACCCTCCGGAATTTGCTTCCCGTCCAACGGCTGCTTGGCAAAGGAAAGATGCTGCTAGCGCGGCGGCTGCTGTCGTCGTGCACGTGAAATGCAGTGCTCGGAAGGGGCTCGTGGCCAAGTTTTGCTCCAGAGAGCAACTGGCGACGACCGACGCCTCGCTAGTCCACTTTCCGGTTCTGCTCTGCCGCTCCCGTGTTTCACGTGAAACACGCTTTTTCTCCTTTGGGTTTGGTGTTACGGTGCCAGCCCTCCCCTACAGTTAGACCTAAGTTCCCGCGACTACGCGGAGTATACATGCCCCCGAAAGGACTGGGCTGCGGTCCGGGCGACAGTTGGACAAACGGCGCGTATGGGATTTTTCCACTGCCCCCGCCACGTCGTACGCCGAGGATAAGATCCCAACTACTGCCCAGGTTTCACGTGAAACATTTCGCGCGCATAACCCAGCATCCACCGCCCTTGCTGCTGCTCTACTTCCATCAGCACATTCGGAAAGAGCATTTGCCCAATTGCCACCATTGAACACTCCTGCGAAACGGGGCTAAAGCGTCATCTCCAACACAGGAGGCCGCTGCTCACCGCCGGCAAAGTACGACATGAGGGTTCAGTGGGGGTGAGGCTCATATCAAGAACTTATGCCTCAAGCGCGGCGCACCAATCTCGGATGCTAGTTGTCCAGATGACACAATTGCCAGGTGCCTGAAGGGCGGGGCTGGGCGGGCCAGTCATGATCCAGCGCCTGCAGCGGAGTTTCACGTGAAACTAACCTCTCCCTTGCTCGGCTGAGCCTGCTCACCTTCTTGTTGCTCGGAGAAGTCGGATGTCGGCGTCGCCCTCCGGGGGAAGAGACAGAGCCTGGCCGGTGGGGCTTAGCCCCAAGAATGGCGACGTTGACGTGCGAGCCAGGACTACACCTGCTCGTCCCGAACACGCTTTCCGAGGACGAACCCGTGCGGCCTACCGATTCTGCAATCTCACCTATCGTCCCGTGCCGTAGCAGCCAGGATTTGATGTGCGTATCTCATACTCCTGGCGTTTGGGATGTCGCTTCCAGCCATCCCCAAACCTACTATGCGGCAGGTGCAAATGCGCGGGGCAGTGGCTACTACGCACCTGGCGCTTCCTTCACCTTTTGCAGGTCGAGAATGCCACGTGCCGTTGCTCCCGGGCGCCGGAGTTGCACGTGAAACACCTAGTAACAGACCCGGCTTGCTAGCGCCACGTCGACGAGCTAGCAGAACGCGCCAAACAGACGTCGAAGTCGGAAACAGACTTCACGCAAGAGCGCTGGTCCCGATCCCTAATGGGAAGAGTGGAACCGACACTCCCCTACCCCTTCCCACACTCCGCACTGGGTGCAGATGCAAAAAGTTCATGCGAGACCGGAACTCGACTGTGGGTTCTACAAGCTAGGACAATAGGCTTGCTTAAGCGATGTGCACCAAGCATGTCAGCGGACCCGAACCAACCCGGAGTTGCACCTCAGGGCAAAGCAATGGGCTCCGTCCTTGTGGAACGGAGCCCATTGTTCACGTGGAACGAAGGCTATGGCGTCGCCGGGTTCAGCACGTCCATGATGCGGTTCAAGTCATCAACACTGGCGAACTCGATGCTTACGCGGCCCTTCTTGGCACCCAAGGTGATCTTAACGCTGGTGTCCAGGCGGTCCGACAGGGAACTAGCCAGATAGTCTAACCGCTCGTGCCGAGCTCCCTCACGGGGCTTGCTTTCGCGTTTGGGCCGTCGCACGCCGTCGCTCAGGGAAACGATTTCCTCGGTCGCCCGAACGGAAAGGCCCTCGGCGACAATCTTTTGCGCCAGCTTCTCCATTTCTCCAGGATCGTTGAGTCCCAGGAGGGCGCGCGCATGGCCAGCGCTCAACACGCCGGCCGCGACCCGCCGCTGAACCAGCGGAGGGAGCTTCATCAACCGTAAAGTGTTGGAGACCTGCGGCCTTGACCGACCGATCCGATCCGCAAGCTCATCATGCGTGCAACCGAAATCATCAAGCAACTGCTGATAGGCCGCAGCCTCTTCCAGCGGATTCAGCTGGCTGCGGTGCAGGTTCTCCAGCAGGGCGTCCCGTAACAGGTCATCGTCGGAGGTTGACCTGATGATCGCCGGAATCGTTTCCAGGCCGGCAGCCTTGGTGGCCCGCCAGCGGCGTTCGCCCATGACCAACTCGTACTGTGCGCCGCCATCATCGGAAGGTCGCACAACGATCGGCTGGAGGACGCCGATCTCACGGATCGAATGCACCAGCTCCGCCATGTCTTCCTCATCGAAGACGGTGCGAGGCTGTTTGCGGTTTGGCTGGATCGCAGTAACGAGGACTTCGGCAAAAGTGGCACCGGGAACCTCGACTAGGTCGGCCCCCGACGTTTCACGTGGAACTGAAACTTCGGTAGGAGCCGAGGGAGCTCCGGCGCTACCCCTGCCAACCGGTTCGGCCGAGTCCTTGGCGGAAGCGTGCGATTCGCCGGCAGCGCCATTGCCATTCGCTCGGGAAGAATCGTCCTTCACAGACTTCTTTGCCGCCGGCTTCTTGCTGCCAGTAGTCGCAAGCTTTCGCGGGGCCCGCAACACTTCGGCTACCTGCGCGGCGCTCGATCCGGTTACGGTCTCGGAGTCAGTCGTCGTGAGGACGGCGGCGTCCCCTTCTTCCCTCCGACTGGAAGCGGGAAAGAAAACGTCTACGGGTCGCTGAGTCCGACGTTTGGCGGAGGCTTCCTGCCCCTCGGTGGACTCGGTCTCCGCTGGGGCCGGAGCACTGGGTATCAATGCGCCCAGGCCTCTTCCCAAGCCGCGACGTTTTTCACTCATCTGGACCCTCTTCCGTCATGCGCCGAGCTAGCATGCACATGCTCGCTTAAGGCGTAATTCTACCGTTGCAGTACGCCTTCACAGTTACTTGCCGCGCTCGGCGATTTCGGCTGCGGCCTCCTGATAGGAAAGGGCCCCGCTGGACGACGGATCATAGGTGATCACTGTCTGCTGGTAACTCGGAGCCTCCGAGATGCGGACCGAGCGCGGTACGACCGCACTTAAAACCTCGTTCGGGAAATGTTCCCGGACTTCTGCTGCAACCTGAGCTGCGAGGTTTGTTCGTCCGTCGTACATCGTCAGCAGGATCGTAGAAACAACCAATCCAGCGTTGAGGTGCTTCTGAATCATCTCGATGTTCTTGAGGAGCTGGCTCAGCCCCTCCAAGGCGTAGTACTCGCACTGGATGGGAATCAGTACCTCTTGGGCGGCGACGAAAGCGTTAACTGTTAGTAGGCCCAGGCTGGGCGGGCAGTCGATAAAGACGTAATCCAGCCGGGGCAGTCCTGCCGTCTCACGTTCCTGCGCGTAAACCTCGATGGCTCGGCGCAGGCGCTGTTCACGGGCCACCAACGACACCAATTCGATCTCGGCCCCGGCCAGGTGAATCGTGGCGGGTGCGACGACGAGGTGGGCTATATCGGGGCATTGTGCGATCACGTCCCCGAGCGGCATATCGTTGATCAGCACGTCGTAGATACTGTCGACGTCAGCGTGGTGCTCGACCCCGAGCGCTGTTGACGCGTTCCCCTGCGGGTCGATATCGATGACCAGGACGTTCAGGCCGGCCGTAGCAAGGGCAGCAGCGATATTGACCGTTGTCGTGGTCTTGCCGACCCCACCCTTTTGGTTGCTGACCGTCAACACCCTGGTCTGGGCGGGCCTGGGAAGCTCCTTGGCCTTCAGCCTCTCACGCCGGCGGTTTTCGCTCGCCAATTCCTGCGCGAGCGGTGTGCTTTCGTCAATCGAATCCATAACGTTTGAAACCGTAGCCTCTATCTTCATGTTGGAGTTGGCTATCTCAGCCTCGTTCCCAGGGGAAGTTTCACGTGAAACAGGACCGCTAGGGGGGACGAGCGCAACCATGTTCGGTTGTTCAGCCACTCCGCGGTGCGACGACTCTTCGGCTTTGGTCCCGGTGAAACCCGACACCGTGTTGTTGATCGCCACTTGGATTCCGCCCGCTTTCACTGTCCGCCACCGACCTCTCCTAGCCTATCGTTGCGCGGCCGGATTCACGGGGCGCTGCATGGGTGTGTGGGGGAACAGGTCAAGCATCAACACGGATGCGGACTACCGTCGTCGGCTCTTCCAAGAGATCGTCCCCGACGGTCAAGACCTCTGTTTCTCGGCCACCGAGCTTCCTGATGACCTTTTCGGCCTTCTGAACCTCGTCAGCTGCGCTGCGGCCCTTGATTGCCAGCATTTCGCCCGTGCCATGCAGCAGTGGAATTGAGAGGCGGGCGAGCTTGTCGAGTGCCGACACCGCTCGAGACGTCACGACGTCAGCTGTGACGTCGTCCCCCGCCAGCTCTGCCCGCGTCCGCAGCACCGCGACGTTGTCCAGCGCGAGATCCTCTATGACTTCGTTGAGCCAGGCAACCCTTCGTTCCAACGGCTCGATCAGGGTCAAACGCAAGTCCGGTCGCGCCAACGCGAACGTCAGTCCTGGCAGGCCGGCCCCGCTTCCGACATCCGCGACCGCGGCGTCGCGCCGTATCAGGTGTGCGACGACGGCGCAGTTGAGGACGTGCCGGTTCCACAATCTCGGGACTTCCCGGGGGCCCAGCAAACCCCGTTCGATGCCTGAGGTGGCCAAATGCGCAACGTATCGCTCCGCCAGGCCCAGGCGTTCACCGAAAACCGTGTGGGCAGCCCTGGACTCTGCCACAGTCATTTCAACTACCGACATACCTCTGCCTATCAGACCATTCCGCCGGACAAGATCAGGACTCCACCGACACCACGATGTGGCGGTTGGATCCTTCGCCCTCGGATTCGCTGATCAGGCCGAGCTCGGCAACCGCGTCATGGACGATCTTGCGCTCGTACGCGCTCATCGGCTCGAGCGCTACATCGCGGCCCGACTCCTTGGCTTCGGCGACGGCGTCTTCAGCGATCTTCTGTAGTTCTTCGCTGCGTCCTTCGCGGTAGCCAGTGATGTCCAAAACAAGGCGGGAACGGTTGCCGGTCGTCGTGAGAACCGACAACCGGGCCAGCTCCTGCAAGGCTTCGAGGACTTCGCCATCCGGTCCCACGAGCGCCTTGAGCGCGTCGTTGTCTTCCTCTTCGGAGACGATCGAGATGTAGGTGCGGCCGTTGCGGACCTCGATGTCGATGTCCCCATCGATATCGGCGATGTCGAGCAGCTCTTCCAGGTAGTCCGCAGCTACGTCTCCTTCTTCTTCCAGACGTTTGGCAGAATTCGAAACAGCTTCCTCCTGCTGTTCGTCCGCTGCAGCCTCTTCGTCGGGAAGTTCTTCAGTCACTTCGGATACGCTTTCGCTGCTCATTTTTTCTTCCTGTTCTTCCGCTGTGGCTGCTGGCGCTGGCCTTTCACCTCTGCCGGGGAATCGGCCGCCGGCGCCTCGGTCTTCCGCTCGCCCAGCAGCGGTACCATCGGCAGGCCCTTCTTTGCACGGCGTTCTGCCAGTTCGCGGGCAGCCTGCGAACCCGGAGTGGGCATGCGCCGGATCACGAAGAACTGCTGTGCCATGGTCCACACGTTGGTAGTTGTCCAGTAAATCAGCACACCGATGGGGAAGTTGATGCCGCCGATGCCGAACACGAGAGGCAGGATGTAGAGCATCATCTGCTGCTGCTTCATGAACGGTGACTGCATTGCTTCGGCGGACATGTTCTTCGCCATGATCTGCTTCTGCGTGATGAACTGCGAGGCAGTCATCGCCAAAATCATGATGATCGACAGGATGACCACGGCGACCTGCTGCTCGCCCCCGCCCCCGTGCAGGAGGGATGCGGAAAGCGGCGCACCGAAAATGGACGAGTCGTCGAACTGACGGATGAGTTCGGGCGACAAAGCGCCAATCCCCTCGCCGTTCTCGCTGGCGCGCGAAGCGTTGTTCAGCACGCTGAACAGCGCGAAGAAGAACGGCATCTGCACCAGCATCGGCAGGCAGGCCGAGAACGGGTTGGTGCCGTGCTTTTTGTACAGCGCCATCTGCTCCTGCGTCATGGCCTGACGCGACAGCTGGTCGGTCTTTCCCTTGTACTTCTGCTGCAGCTTCCGGAGGTCGGGCTGCAGTGCCTGCATCCCCCGCTGGGCCTTGATCTGCTTGACGAAGACCGGAATGAGGGCCGCGCGGATCACCAGCACCAGCCCGATGATTGAGAACGTCCACGTCCAGCCGTTGGCCGGGTCCATCCCAAGCCAGGAGAAGCCGGCGTGGAAGGCCCACAGGATCCCGGAGACGACCCACGTGAACGGGGTCAGGATGGTGTTTAAGAAGTCCATTACTGATTTGCTCCTCGGGCCGCGCCGCGGCCTTCATCGTCGGCCGGAATGAATGGGTGGTTAAGCTCCACGATCCGGGGGATTCTGGAAGGGTTCTCCTGCAGCCACAGGTTGAAGGATACAGACGCCGGAACATGATCCACGCCGCCGGGGTTCCATGGGTGGCATCGGAGCAGGCGGCGGGCGGCCAGCCAGCTGCCCTTGGCAGCGCCGTGGACCGTCACTGCTTCCAATGCGTACGCGGAACAGGACGGGAAGAAACGGCAAACCTGGCCGTACAGGGGCGAAACGAGTTTGCGGTACACGCGCAGCACGCCGATCAGCGCATACTGCAGGGGACTCGTGGTCCTCCTGGGCACGGCGGCATGGGCGGGAACCGGTACGGCACGGGCACTCATTCGGCTCTCCCCTTCTCTCCGTGCGCAGCTTCCGTCGTTGCGGTGCGCGTTAAGGTCAACTTGCCGAGGGCGGCCTTGAGAGCCTTCCGGTAATCCAGTTCCAAAGCGTTGAAGTCTGCGTCGGCAGCTGCCGGAAGGGCCCGCACAACCACGGTGATCCCTCGGGAATACCCATTCTCCCTTAAGCCGGCTGCTGCCAGTTCCCGCAGTCTCCTTTTAACGCGGTTGCGCATGACGGCGTTCCCGACGGCCTTCGAGACGATAAAGCCGAAAGATGCCGGTCGGGCCGGGTCTGCTGCCGCCGCATATAACACTAAGTTCCGGCGCCCTGAGCGGGCGCCGGAACGTACAGTTGTTGAGAAGTCCGCCGAGGTGCGCATCCGGTGCTGGCTGGGAAGCATGTGCTACCCAGCCCGCCGAAACACGCCGCTGCGGGAACTGAACCTCACAGCCGGGTCGACAAACTGGCTATTTAGGCCGACAGTTCGGTGCGGCCCTTGCTGCGGCGTGCGGCCAGAATGGCGCGGCCGGCGCGAGTGCGCATGCGAAGGCGGAAGCCGTGCTTCTTGGCACGACGGCGGTTATTCGGCTGAAAAGTCCGCTTGCTCACGGTGGTTACTCCAAGACGATCGACAGATGCGGTTGGACCCATTGCAACAAGGGGGAAGAACAGGTCGGCGCTCTATATGGGGTCTATTCCATTGCCAGGGCGTTGGACGCACAAGGACAACAAAGTAGACATGAAGGACTAGTCAACGTTAGGCGATGCCGGCGAGTACCGTCAAACCGGCCTTCTCCGCACCCGGGCGTTTCCGTGGATAACCCCTGTGGACAACTCCACGCCAAAGCCGCTTTGAGCGGCCGGAGCGCCTCTCGAAAGCGACGTCCACAGGGGCCTGCATCCCAACTGTCGTCCAGCAGATTCATGCTCTACTCTTGGCAGGAGCCCCTTATCCACCGTCTGTGAATAAGTCTGTGGATTTCGGGCTGGCTGTCGGCAAATGCCGAAGCATGCTGAGCATTTCTGAGGGGTACTACGTGGACACGGACCAGATAAATGACGTCGGAAGTTCCTGGCGCAAAGTGGTCCGGACGCTGGAACAGGACGATCGTGTCTCCCCCCGGCAGCGCGGCTTCATCGTGTTGGCGCAGGCCAAGGGCCTCATCGGCACAACCCTGCTGGTGGCCGTGCCCAACGAACTGACACGCGAAGTCTTCCAGTCGCAACAGCTCAAAGACCCTCTGCACGACGCCCTGTTCGAAGTCTTCAAGGACGACATCCTCTGCGCTTTCAGCGTCGACACGGATATGGCTCCGCAGGCGGAACCGGAACCTGAACAGGAGCCCCGCCCGGCCCCGGCGGTCGTGCGCAGCGAGTCACTTCCCCAGCCGGCGGCGCAAGCCGCTTCCCCTGAACTGGGCAGGCTCAACCCGAAATACATTTTTGACACCTTCGTCATCGGTTCATCCAACCGCTTTGCCCACGCGGCGGCCGTCGCGGTGGCCGAAGCGCCGGCCAAGGCGTACAACCCGCTATTCATCTATGGCGACTCGGGCCTGGGAAAAACCCACCTGCTGCACGCCATCGGGCACTATGCGCGCCATCTCTACAACAGCATCCGCGTCCGGTACGTGAATTCGGAAGAGTTCACGAACGATTTCATCAACTCCATCCGCGACGATGAGGGCGCCAGCTTCAAGCAGCTGTACCGCAACGTCGACATCCTGCTGATCGACGACATCCAGTTCCTGGCCAACAAGGACGCGACGCAGGAGGAGTTCTTCCATACCTTCAACGCCCTCCACAACCACAGCAAGCAAGTGGTCATCACTTCCGACCTGCCGCCGAAACAGCTCTCCGGCTTCGAGGAGCGCATGCGGTCCCGGTTCGAGTGGGGACTGCTGACCGATATCCAGCCGCCGGAGCTGGAGACCCGTATTGCGATTCTGCGCAAGAAGGCCATCAGCGAGGGGCTGTCCGTCCCCGACGAGGTCCTCGAGTACATCGCCTCGAAGATTTCCACCAACATCCGTGAGCTCGAGGGCGCGCTCATCCGCGTCACCGCGTTCGCCAGCCTGAACCAGCAGGCAGTGGACATGGGTCTCGCCGAGATAGTCCTGAAAGACCTGATCACCGACGAAGGGGCACAGGAGATCACATCGGCCACGATCCTTGGCCAGACCGCCGCGTACTTCAAGCTCAGCATGGAGGAGCTGACCAGCAAGTCCCGGACCAGGACGCTGGTAACTGCGCGCCAGATTGCCATGTACTTGTGCCGTGAACTGACCGACATGTCCCTGCCGAAGATCGGCCAGGAACTCGGCGGCCGCGACCACACGACCGTCATCCACGCCGACCGGAAGATCCGTGAGTTGATGGCCGAGCGTCGAGCCATCTACAACCAGGTCACGGAGCTGACCAACCGCATCAAGCAGCAACAGCGCGAAAGCTAGCTTCCCGGGCGGCTGCGGCCGAGGCTGCGGCTGCGGCGGCCCCCGCCCGGAACTACACCGGTGAAATTAACAGGTGTGGATAAGGTTGTGGATTCTTAAGTGGACAACCCGAGTCCTTAAGAGGAAAAGTGCCCTGTCCCCTGTGGACGCCCGAAATTACAAGGATCTGCATCCACAGGCTGCCAGTGCTTGCGACGACCGCCCTGCACATCTTGTGAACACCCAACTTCGGCTCAGGCGCAGGCCGTACCGAGGTTTTCCACAGTATCCACAGCAGTTATTAACACTACGAATCCCATTTATTGATGTTCTTCCAAATAACATTTGACCCTGTTCCGGTTCCCACGCATCGTGCCCAATCGGCCGAACAGGACCTCTGCGCACTCTCGGTGCGCAATGACGGTTGCTGCGGCTAAGCTTGCACAGAGAATCGTTGCCATCTGCTTCAACCTGGTGTTCGCAGTCCCATTCGCTGCACCCCGGCCAGACGCAGGCGGTCTTCCCCGGCATGTTCGTTGTGAAAGGTGGCTTACTTCAGTGAAGTTCAGAGTTGATCGGGATGTTCTGGCGGAAGCCGTGACATGGACAGCCCGTTCCCTGTCACCACGCCCGCCTGTCCCCGTTCTGTCGGGCCTGCTCATCCGGGCCGAAGGCGGCATGGTGAGCCTTGCCAGCTTCGACTACGAGATTTCCGCCCGTCTCCAGATCCCGGCGGACGTCACTGAAGAAGGCACCATCCTGGTCTCCGGACGCCTCTTGGCAGACATCTGCCGAAGCTTGCCGTCGGCGCCTGTCGACATCGAAACCGACGGTTCGAAGGTTGCCCTCACCTGCCGCAACAGCCGGTTCAACCTCGCCACCATGCCCGAGGGCGATTATCCGGAACTCCCTGCGCTGCCGGAAGTCAGCGGGGTCGTGGACGGCGAAGCATTCGCCCAGGCTGTCAGCCAGGTCATCATTGCGGCCAGCCGCGATGACACCCTGCCCATCCTGACCGGCGTCCGGATGGAAATCGAAGACGACCTGATTACTCTGCTCTCCACCGACCGCTACCGCCTGGCCCTCCGGGAGCTGTCCTGGCGTCCGGCCACACCGGGCATTTCCACGAGCGCGCTGGTCAAAGCCAAGACTTTGAGCGAAGTAGCCAAGACGTTGGGTGGTTCCGGCGACCTGAACATCGCGCTTTCGGACAATAGCGAACTGATCGGTTTCGAAAGCGGCGGACGCCGCACGACGTCGCTCCTGGTGGACGGTGACTATCCCAAGATCCGCTCACTGTTCCCGGACAACACCCCGATCCATGCGACAGTCGAAACGACCACACTGATCGAAGCCGTCCGCCGCGTGTCGCTCGTGGCCGAGCGCAACACCCCGGTCCGGTTGGCCTTCACCGACGGCCTCCTGACCTTGGACGCGGGAACCGGCGAAGACGCCCAAGCGTCGGAGGCGATCGAAGCGTCGCTCTCCGGGGATGAAATCACCGTCGCCTTCAACCCGCACTACCTGTCCGAAGGCTTGAGCGCCTTTGACAGCAAGTACGTCCGGTTTTCCTTTACCACGCCGCCGAAGCCTGCGGTCATATCCGCCCAGGACGACCTTGAGGGCGACGACAAGGAAGACTACCGGTACCTGCTCATGCCGGTGAGGTTGCCCAACCAGTAATACCCGCCGACCCATGGACGAGAGGAAAGAGTGACTCGGATGCACATCGGACTGATCGGCTTGGGCCGGATGGGTTTCAACATGCGGCAGCGTCTTCGGGACGGCGGCATCGAGGTAACCGGCTATGACCGGAACCCGGAGGTCAGTGACACCGGGACCGTTGACGAAATGATCCGGGCCTTGCCGGTTCCGCGCACCGTGTGGGTCATGGTGCCCGCCGGCGAGGTCACCGACACGGTCATCACAGAGCTGGCCGGCAAGCTCTCCGCCGGAGACGTGGTGATCGACGGCGGCAACTCGAAGTTCACCGAAGACCAAAAGCACGAAGCCCTCCTGGCCAAAGGCGGGATAGGTTTCATTGATGTCGGCGTGTCCGGCGGCGTCTGGGGCCTGGCGAACGGTTATGGCCTGATGGCCGGCGGAAGCGCCGACCTTATCCAGGCAGCGATGCCGGTCTTCGACGCGTTGCGGCCGGAGGGCCCCCGGGAGGAAAGCTTCGCCCACGTGGGCGACGTCGGCGCCGGCCACTACGCCAAAATGGTGCACAACGGGATCGAATACGGGCTGATGCAGGCGTACGCCGAAGGGTACGAACTGCTGGAAGCCAAGGACATTATCAAGGATGTTCCGGGGACTTTCCGGGCCTGGCAAAAGGGGACGGTGGTCCGCTCCTGGCTGCTGGACCTGATGGTGAAGGCCCTCGACGAGGACCCGGGATTGAGCCAGGTCAGCGGTTACGTCGAGGATTCCGGTGAAGGCCGGTGGACTGTCGAGGAGGCGATCGGACACGGTGTCCCGGCCCCGGCCATCACCGCCGCGCTGTTCGCACGGTTCGCGTCGCGCCAAGACGACGCGCCCGCCATGAAGATGGTGGCCGCCCTCCGTAACCAGTTTGGCGGCCACGCAGTCAGAAAGCCTGCACAAGACCAGGCCGGCCGCCGCAACGAGTCGAAGTAGCTGTAACGCATTGTTTGTTGAATACCTGTCCCTGACCGATTTCCGCACCTACCCGCAGCTCGACATCGCCCTGAAGCCCGGCATTACGGTGTTTGTCGGAGCCAACGGGGTCGGCAAGACCAACATCGTCGAGGCCATCGGCTACCTCGCGTCGCTCTCGTCGCACCGGGTCAGCAATGACGCACCCCTCATCCGCTTCGACCAACCGCGTTCGTTGGTGCGGGCACGGGTGGACCGGGGCGGGCGCAGCACCTCGCTGGAACTGGAAATCACCCCGGGCAAGGCCAACCGGGCCCGGATTAACCGCGCCAACCCTGTGCGCGCGCGGGAAATCCTCGGGCACCTGCGCACGGTGCTCTTCGCCCCCGAAGACCTCGCGCTGGTCAAAGGCGACCCGTCCAACCGGCGCCGCTTCCTCGATGAGCTGCTGGCCAGTTTGGTCCCGCACCATGCGGCCACCCGCAGCGATTTTGAACGCGTCCTCAAACAGCGCAATGCCCTGCTCAAATCGGCGCGCGCCAGCGGACGGTTTACCGCCGCCCATGAAGCTACCTTGGAGGTGTGGGACCAGCACATGGCACAGGCAGGGGCCGCCCTGCTGAAGGCCCGGCTGGAACTGGTGGACCTGCTGCAGCCGCACCTGGACGCGGCGTACGCCGCCCTTACCGATGGCTCCAAACATGCGGCCGCCGTCTACCGCTCCACCATCCACAGCCAGCTGTCGGATGACGGCGAGGTGGAGAACGACGGCGGGGCGGGCCTTCCCCCGCTGGCAAGCCTGGGAACGGCCGAACTGGCGGAACTCTACCTTGCCGCCTTCAAACAGCAGCGCAAGCGGGAAACGGAGCGGGGCATCTCGCTGGTGGGGCCGCATCGCGATGAGTTGGAGCTGCTGCTGGGACAGGCACCGGCCAAGGGCTACGCCTCGCACGGCGAAACCTGGTCTCTGGCGTTGGCCCTCCGGCTGGCCTCGTACTACGTCTTCTGCGACGACGACGCTACGCCCGGCGCGACTCCCGTCCTGATCCTGGACGATGTCTTCGCCGAACTGGACAACCAGCGCCGGTCAAAACTCGCGGGCATCGTGGCCGGCGCGGAGCAGGTGATCGTCACAGCCGCGGTGGCCGAAGACATCCCCGACGCGTTGGCGGGGGAACAGTTCATGGTAGTGCCGGGAGGCGTGGCCAATGGCCAGGAAACCGCCTGACCGGGCCCGGCCGCAGGAGCCGGCAGCGCCTGCGGGACGGCGGCC